>NZ_JAVRHK010000069.1:0-942 GCF_031846585.1 Autumnicola musiva | reverse complement strand
TTTACACAGTATGAAAAAAGAAGATTTGTTTAGCGATGAATTTTTGAAGCAGTTCAAAAGCGGTGATGAACTCAACGGATTTTTAAAAGACCTGCAAAAGCGAGGCATTGAGAAGATGCTCGAGGGAGAACTCGATGGTCATCTTGGCTATGATAAAAATCGGAAGTCCGACAACTCCAACACCCGTAATGGCTTTGGTCAAAAGAAGGTCCGCACTTCCTTTGGGGAATCGCAGATCCAGGTCCCCAGGGATCGCAATGCTTCCTTTAATCCCATGATCGTCCCCAAACGTGGGAATATGGTCGATGGGATCGAAAATGTCATTGTATCGCTCTACGCCAAAGGAATGAGCAATAGCGATATCGAAGAACAGATTAGAGAGGTCTACAATTTTGAAGTCTCTACTTCCACTATCTCCCGGATTACCGAAAAAGTCACCGAGGATATCGTGGCCTGGCAGAACCGTCCATTAGAACCAGTATATCTTATTGTTTGGATGGATGGGATCGTGTTCAAGGTACGGGAGAACTCCAAAGTGATCAACAAAACGGTATATATAGCAGTAGGGCTTCGCAGGGATGGAAAGAAAGAAGTTCTTGGACTTTGGTTGGGCAAGAATGAATCTGCAGCCTTCTGGATGAGTGTCCTTACCGATATGAAATCCAGGGGCACTGAAGATATACTTATCACGGCCACCGATAACCTGAACGGGTTTACCGATACCATCAGGAACGTGTTCCCTGAATCCAAAACCCAGATTTGCGTGGTACACCAAATACGCAACGCCTGCAGGTATGTGGTATGGAAGGACAAAAAAGCCTTTACAGCGGATATGAAGCACATCTACAATGCACCCAACCAGCAGGCGGCAAAAGCTGCCCTGGATGATTTTGCAGAACAATGGGAAAGCAAGTATTCCTATGCCATTAAGAGCTGGAGGGA
>NZ_JAVRHK010000068.1:0-979 GCF_031846585.1 Autumnicola musiva | reverse complement strand
GTAAAAAATCTTTTTGAATATCCGTAAGCACTCATAATACAACTATTTAATGTAAATTTCCTAAAAACTACTGCTATGAACCTATTTACTTTTACAGCAAATTTTGATAGTGAAGAGTCCTGCCGCATGCATTTTAAAGAGCAGCGGGATAAAATCGGGGTTGTTTGCAAATGTGGTGGCCGGGAGCATTTCTGGATCAAAAGCAGGTGGAGCTATGAGTGTAAAACAATGCAGGAGCAGAATCTCCCTTCGCAGTGAGACGATTATGCAAAGTTCAAAGCTTTCTTTTTTGACCTGGTACAAAACCATGTTTTTAATGAGTGCCACAAAAAAAGGATTTTCCAGTAAAGAGATCCAGACCCAGCTAGGCCTGAAAAGATATGAATCGGTTTGGGCGATGGTGCACAAAATACGAAAAGCGATGGGCAAGCGGGATGCCCGCTATACTTTAGAAGGAATTATTGAGATGGATGAAGGCTATTTCACAGTGGAATCATCTGAAGTAGCACAGGATAAAGGCCTCCGTGGAGGGGGAGCTGCCGGAAAACAAAATGTGGCCATCATGGCAGAATCCGCTCCTTTGGAAGATATAAAAACCGGGAAAAAATCAAGACAGGCCGGCTATATTAAGGCAAAGGTGCTCACCAGCCATGCGGCGGCGGAAATTAATCACACGGTACGGGAATCTATCGACGAAAAGAGTATCGTGTTTACCGACAAAAGCACCTCCTATGTGGATATAGCTGATTATGTGGAACTTCATATCAGCCAAAAATCCAACAAAGACACTATCAAAGAAACTTTGAAATGGGTGCACCTTGCCATCAGCAATGCAAAGAGAAACCTGCTGGGGAACTACCATAAAATCAAGGGAAAATATTTACAACTATACCTAAATGAATTTGTCTATAAACTGAACCGGAGGTATTTTGGACAGCGCCTCTTTGACCGGCTCATAATTGCCAATATCACAGGGTTA
>NZ_JAVRHK010000067.1:0-987 GCF_031846585.1 Autumnicola musiva | reverse complement strand
AGTGTAATTTTAGAAACCAATAAAGAAAATAACTAAGCCGACAAGTCCGCGTCCTTACTCCCGCAACTTGCGATAACCATAACCGTTACAAGCAAACTTTTTAGAAGATTCTGCTTTAATATTATTCAATATCCAAGATATTCTCGTAATGATTTACGATTATAGATTTTACCTTCTTTTCATATTTTTTAGTATCTCCTACATTTTTGTTGATTAAAGAATATGCACTAGCTTTTTTATAAGCTGTGTGCACAAAAACTTGATCTCCGATTAATTGAGGAATATGATACTTATATAATTTATAGCGTTGATTATTAGCATAACCCTCTACTTTATTAGAATAAGGATCTATAGTTCTAGAACCTATAAATCCAAAAGAAGCATTAGGATAATCAGTTAAAATATAAGGTATAGCTTTAGCACAAGTCACAAGAATATTTGCTACATCTCCCTTATTAATTACGATATTATATTTTCTATCACTCCTTTTGTGTTTTTTAGCATAAAACTTAATAGCAAAAAATTCATGAGAATGACGTTCTGCTCGAACTATATAATGTAATTTTACTTTTGGAGAGAAGAACTTAAAAATCCAAGTTCTATCATGGCAAGCAACATAGGTAGCCGGTTCTTCTTGAATAAAGTTTAGAGGATAACCAGTCTGAGTAATTAACATTTAGGGAACCAACAAAGGTGTTTTATCACTTTTATTGAAGTGAACAACCTCTTTACCATCAGATAAAGCTTTCTTAAGAGAAACAGATTTTGCTTCCCTTACAGAAACCCAGCCAAGTCTATCTCCTTTAGTTTTAAAAGAGGTAGATTTTTTACCTTTGAAATGGACGTTCTTTTTAAACATAATAATGTAATATTGAATAATGTTGTGTAACAACATGACACAAATTTACAAGAATTGAACCATAATTGTATCGGACAAACAATATTTAGAATGGTTCTAAATAAATAATAGATTAAAAACCAGCTTGT
>NZ_JAVRHK010000066.1:0-1131 GCF_031846585.1 Autumnicola musiva | reverse complement strand
ATTTTCTTTGTTGTGTCCTTTTTGATCGCCAATGTATTCCTGGCTTATTTAATTGGGAGCGATCGGCTGATACTTTATATACAGGACGGGCCACTGGCTCATCTTAGCACGCTTATTTCATTACTAACTTTTACCGGGGTATTTTATTTTGTTTTCGCCTGGTTTCGGGAACAGGTTTGTATTATCGCCTGTCCCTACGGGAGGTTGCAGGGCGTACTACTGGACAACAAATCTATTGTGGTCGCTTATGACCATAAGAGAGGAGAAAAAGAAAAGGGTCGGGGAAAATTCAAAAAAAATGAAGATCGCGCAGCGAGTGGAAAAGGTGATTGTATTGATTGTTTTCAGTGTGTAAATGTTTGTCCTACCGGCATCGATATCAGGAACGGAACCCAGCTGGAATGTGTTAACTGCACGGCCTGTATAGATGCCTGTAACGATATTATGGAGGCAGTGGACCAACCCAAAGGATTGATTAGGTATGCCAGCGAAGAAAACATTGAAAAGAAGACCAAATTCAGTTTTACTCCACGTTTAAAAGGCTATTCTGCGGTACTTCTTATTTTGACCGGAATATTTACAGGAATGTTATTTTTAAGAAGCGATATTGAAGCGAATATATTGAGATTACCCGGACAGCTTTATGAGCATAAGGAAGGCAATATCATCAGCAATATATACACCTATAAATTGCTGAACAAAACTTCCCAAGAATTTGAAAATGTCCATTTTGAATTAATTTCTCATAAAGGAAATATTGAACCCGTAAAAGGAGAGATTAAAGTACCGGCACGCGGCCTGGCCGAAGGTACCCTTTTTATAGAAATTAGCGGAAGTGCTCTGAAAGATGAAAAGGACGAACTTGAAATCGAGGTCTATAGTAGGAATGTTTTAATTGAAACTACCAGCACCAGTTTCATGGGGCCGCGGAGTTTTAATTAGTGGGAGGGGTGAGAAATAAAAATTTGAAAAATCATTAGTGATAATATTTCCAAAGAAATCACTTTATAAAAATAAACATTATGAAAATCGATTGGGGAACAGGATTGGTAATAGGGATGGTAGCATTCATTAGCTTTATTATGTATTTCGTGGTAACAATGATGACTTCAAACGAGTATGATCATGACT
>NZ_JAVRHK010000065.1:0-1131 GCF_031846585.1 Autumnicola musiva | reverse complement strand
CTTTTCTTTGTTGTTTCCTTTTTGATCGCCAATGTATTCCTGGCTTATTTAATTGGGAGCGATCGGCTGATACTTTATATACAGGACGGGCCACTGGCTCATTTTAGCACGTTTATTTCATTACTAATTTTTACAGGGGTATTTTATTTTGTTTTCGCCTGGTTTCGCGAACAGGTTTGTATCATCGCCTGTCCCTACGGGAGGTTGCAGGGCGTGTTACTGGACAACAAATCTATTGTGGTAGCTTATGACCATAAGAGAGGAGAAAAAGAAAAGGGGCGTGGAAAATTCAGAAAAAATGAAGATCGTGCAGCGAGTGGGAAAGGTGATTGTATTGATTGTTTTCAGTGTGTAAATGTTTGTCCTACCGGCATCGATATCAGGAACGGAACTCAGTTGGAATGTGTAAACTGCACGGCCTGTATAGATGCCTGTAACGATATTATGGAGGCAGTGGACCTCCCCAAAGGATTGATTAGATATGCCAGCGAAGAAAACATTGAAAAGAAGACCAAATTCAGATTTACTGCTCGTTTAAGAGGCTATTCTGCGGTACTTCTTATTTTGACTGGAATATTTACAGGAATGTTATTTTTAAGGAGCGATATTGAAGCGAATATATTGAGATTACCAGGACAGCTTTACGAGCATAAAGAAGGCAATATCATCAGCAATGTATATACCTATAAATTGCTGAACAAAACTTCCCAAGAATTTGAAAATGTCCATTTTGAATTAGTTTCTCATAAAGGAAATATTGAGCCCGTAAAAGGAGAGATTAAAGTACCGGCACGTGGCCTGGCCGAAGGTACCCTTTTTATAGAAATTAGTGGAAGTGCTCTGAAAGATGAAAAGGACGAACTTGAAATCGAGGTCTATAGTAGGAATGTTTTAATTGAAACTACCAGCACCAGTTTCATGGGGCCGCGGAGTTTTAATTAGTGGAAGGGGTGAGAAGTAAAAATTTGAAAAATCATTAGTGATAATATTTCTAAAGAAATCACTTTATAAAAATAAACATTATGAAAATCAATTGGGGAACAGGATTGGTAATAGGGATGGTAGCATTCATTAGCTTTATTATGTATTTCGTGGTAACAATGATGACTTCAAACGAGTATGATCATGACC
>NZ_JAVRHK010000064.1:0-1153 GCF_031846585.1 Autumnicola musiva | reverse complement strand
CTATATAAAAACAATGCTTGAACCTGTCTCAAATCGAAACATCGTGCTCTCTTTCTTAGCCGATTGTCCTGCGGATAATCACGCTCACCCGCAGCACTGTTTTTATACGGGACGTTGGGCATAATTTAATTCAAGATCTATGGCAGAAAAGAAATGTTTTATTATAACTCCTATTGGAAAGAACGATTCTCAAATCAGAAGAAGTACTGATGGATTAATTAATACAGTTTTAAGACCAATATTAGAAAATGAATTCAAATTTGATAGTGTTGTTGCAGCACACGAAATTAATTCATCCGGTTCTATAAACAATCAAATAATGAAAAGGATTATTTATGACGATTTGGTTATTGCAAATTTAACTGGCGTAAATTCAAATGTAATGTATGAGGTAGCTGTAAGACATTCTTCTCTAAAGCCAATTATACACATTTGCGAAGAAGGAACACAATTACCATTTGATATAATTGATCAAAGGACAATATTTTATAAGAATGATATGTTGGGAGTAAAAGAGCTGCGATTATCATTAAATTTAATGATAAAAGAAGCTATAAAAGATAAAACATTTAAAGATAATCCTGTTTACAATGCCGCTCAAAGTAAGGTTCTAACTGAATCTATATCTCAAAATCCCGAAAAGAATTTTGAAAAATATCTATTGGAAAGATTTGAAAGTTTAGAATCAAAAATTATGGGAATTAAAACTTCAAGTAGGATGAAAAAGTCCCAAAGGAGCGAACCTTTCAAACTTAAAATTTTCACAAATGAAAAAATTGATGAAGGGCTATTTTATACAGAATTAAAATCAAGAATTTACAGTCAAAATGTAGAACTCAGTTTTTTTAAATTACAATACTCTAAGAAATTAGAAGATAGATATGAAACTCTTATTGATTTAGTAATTGATGGGGAAACCTATCCACCTACTACAACAGAAGTGAAAAACGCTCTAAAAGACATACCTTTTATTGATATTATTGACATCGCTATAGAGGGGAACGAGTTACCATTTTAAACTATGCCCAACAGCGGTTCATCTCAAATTACGGGTATCCTAGAAAAAGTGTAATTTTAGTAACCAGGAAAGAAAAAGGTTAAGCCGACAAGTCCGCGTCCCTACTCCCGCAACTTGCGATAACCGCAGCCGTTG
>NZ_JAVRHK010000063.1:0-1187 GCF_031846585.1 Autumnicola musiva | reverse complement strand
ATGGAATGGATATTTTCCAGAACATATTTCAACCACTCGTATGGATTTACCTCGTGCTTTTTGCAGATAGCAAAGAAGGAATAAATTCCGGCGGCTCTCTGTGCTGCATCATGGCTTCCTGCAAAGAGGTAGTTCTTTCTGCCAAGAGCCAGGGGGCGAATGGCATTTTCCACCAGGTTGTTATCGATTTCCAGCACACCATCATATAGATACCCATTTAGCTGATCCCACCTCTCCATCGTGTATCTAAAGGCTTTTCCGATAGGACTCTTTGGAAGCAGCTGGTGATTCCTCATCTGCTGGAACATCCATTTGCCCAGCTCGTTTAATATCGGCAATGACTTTTCAAGACGCAGCTCCTTTCGCTGATCAGGAGTCAGTTTATCTTCCCGAGCCTGGGCCTCTACAGCATATAGCTGCTGGATGAAGGTCAGTGCTTTTTCCGCCCGCTCTTTATCATTATCCTTTGCCTTATCAAATTCTCTTCTGGCATGTGCCCAGCAATTCAGGTGAGTGACCCCTTCACGCTGGCCGATTTTGTCATACGCGCCGTACCCATCCGTCTGCAGGTATCCTTTAAAATCAGCTAATACATGATCGGCAGCCTCCCGGCTACGCCCAGGCTGGTAATCAAAGAGTACGGTTTTGTCTATAAGGTTATGGTACACCCAGTAAAATCCCCTATGGGTGGTGCCTTTCTTATTTTTATCGATGACCTTGATCGGGGACTCATCAGCCTGCAGGTACCCCATGGCCCGGGTATCAATCAGCAGATACTGGTAGAGGATATCGATTATTTTCAAAGCCTGCCTGGTCCAGCCTTCCAGGGTAGAGGAGGCAATTGGAATTTTCTCTCGTTTAAAGCGCTGGAGTAACCGGTAAAGCGGGAGATGCTCCAGGTATTTACACGTCAATATCCAGGCCAGTAGTCCAGCTCCGGGGATCCCTTTTTCGATCACTCTGTTTGGAAGCTCCCCGATCACCACTCCTTCCTTGTTTTTAGGAGCATATTTATAGCGGATATACCGCTTGATGTAAAAACTTGCCGGCTTATACTCAAGCTCCTCGGTTACTTCCTTACCGATGCATACCATATCGCTGGTATCCTCACTGGGATAGATCTCTATTTCTTCTACCGGCAGGTGATCAGGAAGGGGCTGACGACCTTTATGATTAGAGGTTCTTTT
>NZ_JAVRHK010000062.1:0-1355 GCF_031846585.1 Autumnicola musiva | reverse complement strand
GGGACTATCTCAAAAACTGTGTAAGTAGAAAATATCGGGGTTTGCAAACCCCGATATTTTTTTAATCTTGCCTGTAATTTCAGGCCTCTAATATTTACACAGTAATGAAAAAAGAAGATTTATTTGACGATGATTTTTTAAAGCAGTTCAAATCAGGTGAAGAACTCAGTAGTTTTCTAAAACAGCTGCAAAAGCGTGGGCTGGAAAAGATGCTGGAAGGTGAACTCGATGGGCATCTGGATTACGGGAAAAACCAGCGTTCCAAAGATACCAATACCCGCAATGGTTATTCCCGGAAGAAGGTTCGCAGTTCCTTTGGCCAGGACACTATAAAAGTTCCAAGGGACAGGGACGGATCCTTTAATCCCATGATTGTTCCCAAGCGGCAGAATATGGTCGATGGTATTGAGAATGTTATTGTATCGCTCTATGCCAAAGGAATGAGCAATAGCGATATTGAAGAACAGATCTCTGAGGTTTATGGTTTTGATGTTTCTACTTCCACCATATCCCGAATTACTGATCGAATTAGTAATGATATTGTTGCCTGGCAGAATCGTCCTTTAGAGTCTGTTTATCTTATTGTCTGGATGGATGGGATCGTGTTTAAGGTACGGGAGAATTCCAAGGTAGTAAATAAGACGATCTATATTGCAGTAGGCCTTAGGAGGGACGGTAAGAAAGAAGTTCTTGGCCTCTGGCTTGGAAAGAATGAATCTGCAGCCTTCTGGATGAGTGTACTCACGGATATGAAAGCCCGTGGGGTGGAGGATATTCTTATCACCGCCACAGATAATCTAAACGGATTTACCGATACCATCAGAAACGTATTCCCGCAGTCCAGAACTCAAATATGTGTAGTTCACCAGATCAGGAATGCCTGCAGGTATGTGGTCTGGAAAGACAAAAAAGCCTTTACAAAAGATATGAAGCTCATCTATGATGCTCCGACCAAACAGGCCGCAGAAGCTGCCCTGGAGGATTTTGCAGAAAAGTGGAATGATAAGTATTCCTATGCTATTAAAAGCTGGAGAGACAACTGGGAGGACCTTACAGTTTTCTATGAGTTTCCACTGGAGATTAGGCGTATTATTTATACAACCAACCTTATTGAGAATTTAAACGGTAAGATCAGGAAGTACACCAAGAATAAATTATCCTTCCCTACCGATGATGCTGTTATGAAATCTGTATATTTGGCTTTAAGGGAAGCCACAAAAAAGTGGACTATGCCGGTTAGAAATTGGGGAATTATCCTCAATCAGTTCTTAACCATATATGAAGAAAGGGTTCGACTTTAAGTAATAAAGCCAAACCCCTTTATTTAAAACTTACACACTTTACGGGATAGTGTC
>NZ_JAVRHK010000061.1:0-1411 GCF_031846585.1 Autumnicola musiva | reverse complement strand
GAACGCTTAGTTATTGGTGGGGCGAGAAAAGTCATTGTGTTTTTTGCGGAATTGATGAAGAGACCCTCAAGTATAGACAAAAAAGTTCAGAATTAGCTATTAATATGTTTTTTAGGATGTACGATAAATATCCAAATTATACATTTAGATTGGTTGATTATATCCTTCCTCACAAGTATTTTAAAAATGTATTGCCATCTCTAGCAAATGACAATAGAAAATTCAAGGTTAGTTGTGAAATGAAATCCAATATTACATTCCACAATTTTAAGTTACTTAAAGATGCTGGTTTTATTCAAGTTCAACCTGGAATCGAGTCCTTTTCAACAAACGTTTTGAAGGCTATGAAAAAAGGTGTTTCTGGCATTCAAAACATTTTAACACTTAAGCTAGGAAAATTATTAGGTTTAAAAATTGATTGGAATTTTTTATATGGATTCCCTTATGATAAAATAGAAGATTATCAACCTTTGATAAAAACAATCCCTTTGCTTTATCACTTTGACCCACCACATTCCTGTACCAATGTCTTACTAACAAGATTTGCCCCATTACAAACGACACCAGAAAATTTTGGTATAGAAAAGTCTGTAGCTCATATATCTTATCAAACTATTTTTTCTGAAAAATACAGAAATGAAATTAAATTTGACTTAGATAATTTTTGCTACATTTTTGAAACAAATTGGAGTAATACTGATCAATTGGAATATATATATAGATTACTTGATTCTCAAGTTAATTTCTGGAAATCTACCATACATAATGAAAATTGTAAACTGGAACACCAAATTTCTGATGACGGAATCTTTTTTACAGATAATAGACTATTAAATGAAAAACCAAGAAGAGTAAATTTAAGTAAATTACATTCTAAAGTTTATCAATCTATCGACACAGAAATTAAATCAAGGAATAGCTTATTAAAAATGTTCGATAATAAAATTAATCATCAAGATTTGGACAGGATATTATTAGAGTTATTGGAGGAAAGGTTCATATTTAGAGAGAATGAAAAGTACGTGGGTCTTTCAGTAAACAGAAATAACAACATTGTACAAACATAAAACAAAGGTCAGTACCAAAATAAAGAGTTAGTGAGTAAAGAATCCGCTGCTACTCATACACAAGTCCGCCCGAAGGTCTCAAAACCAGATATTATCTTTTATGGAATATCAACAAGAATGAGTTCGGGAATAATTAACTCTCTATGCCACTTTTTTTAAACAACGAAATAAATAAAATATCCTATAAATCCTATGAAAAATACATACAGGAAGAAAACTGCCGCCAATAATTAAGCTCTTCTGTGGCCGATTACGGACGCCTTACTAGAAGGAGAAAATACTTTAGCCTTCTCTCTGGGAGAAGTCTGTCTTCAAAAGTTAGTAACAGTGAGAGTGTATATTAT
>NZ_JAVRHK010000060.1:0-1442 GCF_031846585.1 Autumnicola musiva | reverse complement strand
CACAAATCCGCGTCCATTACTCCGCCAACTGGCGATAACCGGGACCGTTGGCAAGCATTTTTATGAAGAAGAATCTTCCATACATTATTATTCTAGGTCTAACCATATTACATGCATTGATTTATTTATTTGACAAATCAAATGGTGTTAGAATCTTAAACTGGACGATGTTACTTTCCTTCATTTATTTCATAGTTTTTGGACTAGTGAGATTATTTCAAACAAAATATAATGATGGCATAATTAGTCTGTTTTCTGCTATAATTATTTTTACGGTAGAGTTGAAATTATGGTTTTATTATTACAACTATTATCTCAATTTAATTTTACTATTCATTACAGCAATAATATTTTATTTACTCATTCAAAAATTTAATGTTAGCCTAAAGCGCTTAAAGTTCCCAATATTATTTCTCGTCATCAGCTTTATATTAAATCAAATTTCAGATTTAAAGGTATTTCAACATATAAGTTCAATGGTCAGTTACCAAAGTTTAGAGTGGAATGATTTTCAAGGGAAAATACAAAATGATTCGGAATTTGATGCAACTATTAAATCGGGAATAAATTTTAAAACAAATTACGCATCAAATCCAACACATTATTTAGTATTTACAGGAATGATCCCAGAAAAATCTTGGGTGAGGAGATCTAATGAAGATATAGAGTTTGAAAAGTTATTAAATCACGAACAAAGACATTTTGATATAGTTAAAATTCATGAGAACCAACTTAAAGATAGTCTTAGAAAAGTAAAATATGATTCACGATCATATGAGAAAATAATTAAATTTTTTAGTGCAAAAGAAGATACCTTTTCAAAACAATATGATGAGCTCACCTCTCATGGATTTTCACACTGGAAGCAAAGAATTTGGAATAATAAGATAGATTCAATTCTTGAATTACAAAAAGTACCTTTACTATCCGGAAACGATAAGAGGTTTAGAGAAGCTCAAGGAAAAGCAATTCAACAGGCACAGTTGTGCTTGGAAATAAAAGAAAATATTACTGAAATATTTAATTCAAGAAATGAATTTCTACAAAAAATAAATTCTAAGAGAGAATCGAATAAGAAAATTGAAACCTATCATTTTGAGCGAGTTGATAGTTTATCAAACGAATTACTGAAAGAAATTGAATATTCAATTTTAAAAATTGAGAATAGAAAGAATATACAATCAGATAAAAAACTATACAAAGCTACTTTAACCCTTATTAGTAAAATAAAAGAATTGGAATTAGTGTTTCAACCATTTTTCAATTCCATAAAAACCTCGAACAGTTATTTAGAAGAAAAATTAGGATTTCCAGTTACAGACAAAGCTTCAAAGATCAAAATGAACTATGAAAACTGGGAAACTGAAAAAGATGATTTTCTAACTAAATATGAATTATCTTCTGACGAACTAAACCAATTAGAGTAATAAAAACGACTTGCC
>NZ_JAVRHK010000006.1:0-240744 GCF_031846585.1 Autumnicola musiva | reverse complement strand
AATAATAATATCAATTTTAATTCCGCTTTTATGGGCTCAATTTTCAACAAAGTATGTACTTAACCAGAACCACTTAATTTACCAGAGTGGACCCATAAGAGGTAAAATTGAAATAGAAAGAATTAGAAAAATAATAAAAGGAAAAAGCCTTTGGACAGGATTTAAACCTGCTATAGCTAGAAAGGGATTGATAATTAAGTTCGATAAATATGATGAAATCTATATTAGCCCTGAATCAAATGAGATGTTTGTGAAGAAGATATTGGAATTAAATCCAAAAATAGAATTAGTTTCAAGTATGAAAAAGAATACATACACCAGTTAAAAAGTTCTAGTTTTTCATGAAAGACCGGCTAAATGACTTTGCGGAGAGCAGGCCCGCAGGCCGGGGATGTTTAATAAAGTAAATATTAAAATTAGAAGTACGAAGATGAAATCTGGAAGAGTGAAAATTTAAAATGTTGTAGGTGATAATTATGTATTTCATAATTTAAAATAATCAGCTGAAGACTATTGCATAGAATGGCTTAGAGCCTTGAAATAAAAATGAATGAAAAAAAGAGTGGTAGTTACCGGACTTGGCGTGGCTGCTCCCAATGGAGTGGGAATTTCCGATTTTGAGTCGGCTATTAAAGAAGGCAGGAGCGGAATTACCTTTCATGAAAAACTGCAGGAATTGAAATTTAGCTGCCAGATAGGGGGGAAGCCGGAAATTTCCGAAGAAAAGAAAAAGGAATACTTTACTCCGTTACAACTGCGCGGCCTTAATAGCAGTGGAATAGTTTACGGAGTCATCGCTGGAACCGATGCCTGGAAAGATGCAGGCATGCAAATTTCGGAAGATGAAAACCCTGACTGGAATTCGGGAATAATCTTTGGCACCGGAATTTTGGGAGTGGATAAATTTCGGGAAGCCATCCATTTAATTGATGAAGGGAAGTCGCGCCGGCTGGGAAGTACCAGTGTACTCCAGACCATGGCCAGTGGAATAAGTGCCTATTTGGGCGGAATTTTAGGCTGTGGGAATCAGGTAACTACTAACTCTTCGGCATGTACAACAGGAACTGAAGCCCTGCTAATGGGATTTGAAAGAATCCAATCTGGAAAAGCTAAAAGAATGCTCGTAGGTAGCTGCGGTGATGACGGCCCTTATGTTTGGGGAGGCTTTGATGCCATGAGAATTCTTCCCTCAAAATTTAATAATGTTCCTGAAAAAGCTTCCCGCCCGCTTAGTGCTACAGCAACAGGCTTTGTTCCCGGCAGTGGCGCCGGGGCTTTGGTGCTGGAGGAACTGGAATCTGCTTTAGAAAGAGGTGCGGGAATTTATGCTGAAGTCCTGGGCGGAGAAGTGAATAGCGGGGGACAACGCGGTGGTGGTAGCATGACAGCCGCAAATAATGAAGCCGTGCAGCGATGTATAAAGATGGCCTTAAAAAATTCAAATATTAAAGCCTCGGAAGTAGATGCCATCAACGGACATTTGACTGCTACCGGGGGAGATATTGCCGAAATTAAAAATTGGAAGCTGGCACTGCAAAGGAGTGAAATGAATTTTCCGTTTATCAATTCCTTAAAAGGAATGGTTGGCCACTGTCTTAGCGCTTCGGGAAGTATAGAATGTGTGGCTAGTGTTTTACAGTTGAAAAACAATTTCATTTTTGGAAATATTAATTGTGAAGATCTTCATCCTGAAATTCTGAACCTTATTAATGCAGAAAAAATTCCGCAGCAAACAGGGGAGCAGTCAATTAAAACACTGGCAAAAGCCAGTTTTGGTTTTGGTGATGTAAACGCTGTAGTTATATTCAAAAAATATCCTGTTTCTGGTGTAAATTCAGATAATTATAATCTTAAAATATAAAATGACTGATACCGAAATAATAGAACGTTTAAAGAAAATTGTTACTCCTTATGTGCAGCGCAAAGAAGGCCTGGAGAATTTTAATAAAAAAACTGATTTTTTAAATGACCTAAAGATCAATTCGGCTAATTTAGTAGATGTGGTGCTTGATGTAGAGGACGAGTTTGATATTGAAATTGACAATGAATCCATGGAAGGCATGCTTACCGTAGGTGATGCAAAACAAATAATTTTAAGAAAACTGGAATAAAAATAAAAGTGATAGGTAACGATATTGTTGATTTGCGCCTTGCCGCTTTAGAAAGTAATATTTACCGGCCACGACTTCAGGGGAAAATATTTTCTGAAGAAGAACAGGAAGTAATCAGAAGAGCTAAAAATCAGGAAAATCAATTCTGGTTATTTTGGGCGATGAAGGAAGCAGCTTACAAAGCGCATCAGCGAAGATTTGGCCTTCGGCGAAAGTTTAATCCAAAAATTTTTGAGTGTGTTTTCACCTCTTTAGAAAAATCCACACTGCAATATTCTGTTTTTGTTGAAGGCTACGAATATTTTATCCGCAGCCAAATTTCAGCAGAGTTTATACATTGCTTTGCCTTATCACCGGCTGTAAAAGAAAATAAAATTCAATTTTTTAATAAAAAGGTTAACCTGCGGAAAAGATTAATTTCGGCTGTGGCCAAACATTTTAATCTACCTGTAGAAGAGGTGAAAATTTATAAAGACAATTATTCTATTCCGCAATTAATACAGGGAATCCAAAGCATAAATATACCATTTTCACTTTCCCATCACGGCAGATTCTCAGCCATTGTATTTGCCGTTAATTAACTGCTAAAACGCAGTTAAACCCTTCTAAAAAATCTTTGAGAAGAAGCTGTTGAATTTGTATCTTGAGAAAACTAATTTAAAATCCAAGATTATATGAAGACTGTAGATAAGATGGAGGTTATACACAGCCAGTCGGCTGAATTTGTTCAGAAAGGTGAAACCGGAAAATTTCTGAAGTTGATACCAGATACATTTATTATTAAAGGAGAAGAAAAAGATGGTGTGTTTAACCAGGGGTATGCTATTAGACATCTTAACCGCCAGGATATGATCCTTATTGATGTTGTGGAAGAATCTACTAAAAAGGCTGTTAAAAAACTTGTTGAAGACGGCTATAGAATAAAAGGAATATTACTTACCTGTGATGGTATTTTAGATTCTGCTTATGCCGATCTGGCTACTATTTCTGAAGATGCAGGAGGAGCTCCTGTTTTTGCGCATCCTAGAAATAATATGAAAGATAATTTTAAAACCAAGGATATCACCGCGAAAGAGACAGTTTTGAAAGATTTTGGATTGAAGGTTATAGACCTTCCAGGGAACGGAGGAGAATCTGTACTTGTTTATTCTGAAATAAATGACGGGATGCTTTTTCCAGGTGAGGATGCCGTAGGATCTCCATATGATTCTGATTTAAATACTTTTAAGCGTCCTGAAAATCAAAGTAAAAACAATGATTATGGACTTGCCGAAAGTTGGAGCGCATTTGAGGACCCATTTAGATACTTATTTCCAAGAAAAGGAAAACCAGGATTCAATCTTGAAGAAGGCCAGCAAATTGATATTCTTGGTAATTTGAGCAGGAGCTAGGCTATTCTATTTAAAAAGTATTTTGAAAGGCCATTTCAAAATATCATCTGGCTCATTTCACAGCCTGCGTTTTGCAGGTTCGGGAAGAGAGTTTGAACAGGGGTATTTTCGAATGGTCTTTTTCTTTTACACTTTCTCTTTCTGTCTCTCTTTATGCTGCTGTTCAGCCTGATCGTCATTCCGCTTTTGCTCATTCCTTTTTTCCTCATCTTCTTTTCTTGCTTTATCGGAATCTTTGGAATTTACAAGAGGATGATCTTTTACCCCAAGACCTACAATAAGTATAATGTTAGCAATGGTTCCATAAAGCATTGTAACAATGGCAATGAGTCCGCCTCCCAGAATAGCCGCCATACCAAGACTTACGTAATATATGCTAACATACCAGTTCTCCGGCACTTCCTGGCTTTGGATAATAGGCAGATTCAGCATAAGAAAAGTGACAACTGCCGTTATGATAAGAATGGTGTCATATTTAGCCAGTCTCAGCACATCACGATAATGTTTTTTGGTAAGGCTGGAATCGGCAGACCGGCTTATACTAAGCAGCGTGAGCATTAATGCCAGGATAGTGGAAGACCCAAGGATTACTGTATTGCATAACATATTTATTCCGGAGAGGGAAGAGGAGAGGAGTTCCATGGCTTTATAACCAGACATTTCTCCTAAAATAAAAGTTCCGGTTCCCATTACGATAGTAGAAACCACTCCGCCAACAATAGCGCGCTTAATAATTATATCCATTTATATTGTTTTTTCTATTTTAATTAATGTAAAAATCAACCAAAGTAATTTTTCTGGCAGATCGTTACCTATAAGATATTGTTAAATGCTCTCTGCATCTGGATCAAATTTGATATTTTAAACTTAAAATGTCTAACTATGTCAAAATTAAATGTAACTCAAAAGCTTATTAAAGAACATCTTCTTGAAGGGGAAATGACTCCCGGAAAAGAAATTGGGATAAAAATTGATCAGGCCTTACTTCAGGATGCTACGGGAACTCTGGTACAGCTTGAACTTGAAGCTATGGGACTTAAAAAAGCCAAGACTGAAGTTGCGGTGCAATACGTTGATCATAACCTGTTGCAAACCGACTTTAAAAATGCCGATGATCACCTGTTTTTACTTAGTGCCGCTCAGAAATTCGGATTATGGTTTAGCCGTCCCGGAAATGGTGTTAGCCATCCGGTCCACATGGAACGCTTTGGTAAACCTGGCAAAACCATGGTTGGGTCTGACAGCCATACGCCGGCAGCCGGGTCTTTGGGTATGCTCGCCATTGGTACGGGAGGATTGGATGTTGCTGCTGCCATTGCGGGACAACCTTATTTCGTAAAGATGCCACAGGTAATGGGGGTAAAATTAACAGGGAAACTACCCGATTGGGTAAGTGCCAAAGATGTTATCCTGGAAATGCTGCGCAGGTATGATGTTAAAGGCGGTGTGGGTAAAGTGATAGAATATTATGGGGAAGGCCTGAAATATTTAAGTGCTATGGACCGCCATGTGATTGCAAATATGGGAGCTGAGCTGGGAGCCACAACTACCGTTTTCCCTAGTGATATTGAAACAAAAAGATTCCTGAAATCACAGCACAGAGAAGAAGACTGGAGAGAATTACTGCCTGATGAAGGCTGTGAATATGATTTGCATGATGAGATTATCCTTGATGAACTTGTACCATTAATTGCTTTGCCAACAAGCCCGGGGAACGTAGTACCGGTAAGCGAAGTGGCTGGAAAATCAATTAGTCAGGTGGTAATAGGATCTTCGGCCAACCCCGGCCTTCGGGATTTTTGGATTGCAGGTGCCATTGTAAACGGACAATCAGTCCATAGTGATGTTTCCTTTGATATTAATCCAACCTCCAGGCAGATTATTCAAAATATGATTGAAAACCGTGCTTTTGCAAACCTTATTACTGCAGGAGGAAGATTCCACCAGTCAGGATGCATGGGCTGTATAGGAATGGGCCAGGCGCCTGCTTCAGGAACTATTAGTTTACGTACTATGCCAAGAAACTTCCCAAGCAGATCTGGAACAGAAGACGATCAGGTACATTTATGCAGCCCGGAAACAGCGGCAGCTTCAGCATTAACAGGTAAAATTACCGATCCTCGCGATTTGGAAAAGTTATTTGATATGACCTATCCAAAATATGAGCAACCGGAAATGGAAATTATTAACACCGATATGTTGGTGGCACCTGCGGAAGAAGGAGAAGAAGTGGAACTAAAAAAAGGTCCAAACATTAAATCTTTACCTGAAATTCAGCCATTGGTGGATAGTGCCGATGTACCGGTATTGTTAAAAATGGAGGATAATATTTCTACAGATGAAATTCTTAGAGCAGGAGCTGAAGTTTTACCTTTTAGAAGTAACTTACCTGAAATAAGTAAATTCTCCTATTCGGTTATAGATAAAAGTTTCTACGACAGGGCCCAGAAAGCAAAAGATGATTTTGGAGGGCATATAGTTGTAGCCAGAGATAATTATGCCCAGGGCTCCAGTAGGGAACATGCCGCACTGGCTCCAAAATATTTGGGACAGGTAGCAGTAATAGCTAATTCTTATGCGCGTATTGCCTGGCAAAATCTTGTGAATTTTGGAATTCTTCCTCTTGAATTTATCGATCTTGATGATTATGATAAAATTAAACAGGGTGATGTGGTCAGCTTTAAAAATCTTCGCGAAGATGTAGAGAACAGGAAAAATATAACTGTTCGGGTTCAGAAAGAGGAGAAGGGCAGTGAACCGATAGAATTTGAGGTTAAACACTCTATGAGCGACCGGCAGATCAATATTCTATTGAAAGGAGGAATTATTAATGAATTTAAAGCCAGGTTAAGTAATGAAGAAGTAAATGCTGATCATAAAAATACAGTTACGGGCAATTCAAGACAACAGGTAAAATAAATTATCACCTTTCACACCTAAGCTCAATAAATTAAATTTTAAACAAAAAGAAACCCCTCTGCATTAAGCAAAGGGGTTTAAATATTTTCGGAAAATTTTCCTTAACGGGTTTTCATTTTTGCTTTCTGCTTTTCCAGCTGTTTTTGTAGATCCCGTACCGAAGTAGTAACGGCAGCCTCAAAGCTATCTTTATTAGATTCTACAAACAACTGTGGTCCTGGAACACTAAGTTTTATATTACAAATAAAGCCATCGGGCTCCTGTCCATCCTGTTTTTTAAAATGCACTTCAGCCCTTACGATAAAATCGTATTTGGTTTCGAGTTTATCTAATTTTTGTTGAGTGTATTCCTCAAGCCGTTCACTTTTTTGTAAGTGAACAAATTCAAATATAGTCTCCATAAAATTATTTTTATTCATCACAATTAACCCAAATTAGGAGAGCTCTCCAAGCAAATTATGCCTTTATTGAGAAATATTTAAGATAGCCTTTTGATAATGGCAGGAACTGAAAATACCCGTCTATATTTTTGCTGATGAATACTTTCTTCAGAAGAAAGATACATAAAAACTGTTTTTAGCATTTACACAAAAAATAGAAGATGGGTTCATATTATTAGTGTTGATTTGTAAAATGAAACTGATTCATTTTTAGGCTATATACGCTTCATGAATTTATTTCTAATCAAAATCACTACGCTTGCTGAACTTGCAGTAAGATGAAATGTTATTCAGAAGTTTCTCCCAGGATATTTTTTCTAATATTATTGGTAGTCTGAATATAGACCTGGTTGATGCCTGGCTGTTTTTGTTTTATTTCAAGTCTCAAACTTTCCATGGTTTTTTCAGCCTGTTCCAAATTAAGATCATCAATTAAATCAATCTCTATAATTAGAAGTATGTTTTCCGGTCCAAAATGCATCGTTTGTGGTAGGGACCATTCCTTCACATTAATATTTTGATCCATTATTTTTTCAATTTCAGAAATCACTTCCGGCTTTGCACTTTCACCCAGTAGTAGTCCCTTACTCTCCTTTGCCAGAAAAATTGCCACTACAAGGAGTAGAACACCAATTATAACGGAAGAAGCGCCATCTATATATGGATTCTGTAGCTGTTGGGAGAGAAATACTCCAATTAGCGCAATGCTCAAACCGGCAACAGCCGCAGTATCTTCAATAATTACTGCAAAAGTTGCAGCATCCTTACTACGTGCGATGCTGGTAAGAAGATTTCCAGATTTTGCACGGGATTTATTAAAAGTTTTTAAAGCCAGGAAAAGAGCAGTTCCTTCAAAAAGGATGGCTGCACCCAGTACTATATAGTTCCAGGTAGGATCTTCAATAACGTGCGGATCCTGCAATGCATGAATGCCTTCGTAAATGGCAAATCCGCCACCAAGAGCAAAAATAAGAATGCTTACTACAAAACTCCAGAAATATACTTCTTTCCCGTAGCCAAAAGGGTGCATTTTATCTGGTTTCTGTTTAGATTTTTTAATACCTAAAAGGAGTAGCAATCCATTGCCGGTATCTACCAGAGAATGAATTCCTTCAGCCAACATTGCAGAACTGCCTGTGAAAAAGGCAGCCACAAATTTACTGATTGCGATTAAGGTATTAGCTCCTATTGCTCCATATATAGCAATGTTTGATCCGCCTGCGGCCATATTTTCATTAATTAATTAGTCATGCAAAGTACAATAATCTTATTGATGATGGCAAAGCTAACTTCAATTTTGGTTATTAGAATATTTGCAACATCATACATAAGCAATATATAGAAAGAGGAATTCTGCTAATTTTTTTTAAAAAAAGTTGGCTTTTGTCTACAATATTGTAACTTAAAAGAAAAAAGATATGGCAGATAAGACAAATAAAAATAAGGAGAAAAATCACGCTGATTTTCAGGATAAATATAGGCGTTCATCCAATTTTGGAAGAAGTGAAAAAGATGCAAATATGAAAGTGGAAGGGGACGGTACTTTAAAATCTGAAAAAGAGAAAAAAGGAGTGACTAACGAACAGAAAAAGGAAATAGAAGATGTAACGAATTCCTTTGGAGAAGATAACTAGGATAATGAGGGGAAAACTGAAAAATAGAAGGAAATTTTGAATTTCCCCACATTTTTTTGAGATTAAACCTAAAGATTTAGTTGAATATAAAGGTTGAAAATAGGCAGAATATGAGATATTTATCCAGGATGAAAAGTTTAAATGTTGTCCTGATGTTGGGATTTGCCTTCATCCTGTGCTTATTTTCTGCCTGCGGTGGTTCTAAAAGAGCGGCTCTATCTGGAGAATATAGAGAGTTGGTAAATAGCCGTAAATTTGAGATAGAAAATGATTGGGCTGTACCTTTAAGGGGCAGCATGATCAATCTAATAGGGAATCCAAATTCTATTCGTTTTAAAGGTGATAGCGTAGATGTGTTTCTACCATACTTTGGAGTAAGACACTCAGGAGGAGGCTATGGTGATGCAGGAGGAATAGAATTTAAAGGCAGTCCAAGAAATGTAAGTATTGAAGAATCAAACAAAGATGGTCTTCAATTAAAGTTTGAAGGAAATGATGGCAATGAAAATCTTCAGTTCATAGTCAACATTTTTTCTAATGGAAATACTACGATATCGGTAAATAGCTCTCAGCGGGATGCGATTAGATATCGTGGCAATATTGGGCCTCTTAAAGAACAAAATGAATAAGTTTTATAATTTATCCTGAATCTATTTCCTTATTTTTCTGTTATAATGAAGTTTGGAAAAGTTAAGGAAACTGTGGGATAGCATTAATTTTGAAGAACCTAAATGATTAGATAATTAATTCTATTTTACAAGTATCCAATGTAGTATGTTCATAAAATAGTCTAAAGCCCTATTCCATTATTATGTGGGGTTAATTACGAAAAAAAGTGTTCATATTATATGTTCATAATTTCCTTTTCTAAATACTCAATTTAGATTTTCAATCAGATGCATTGCTAAATTAACTCGCCGGAATAAAAAAGTAGTATATGATTGCTTTTTTATTTTGTAATCGTTCGAATTCGTGCCATAAAAATTCTTAAAATTTACCTTAGGTTATTCTTCCCAATAATGCTCATGAAATATTTTCAAAACTTTCACGGTGTTTTTGAATTCTACTAAAGGAATTGTTATATCTAAATGGTTCCAATTTGAAAGGAAAGGTTTTAACGTGTTGTTTTCTTCGTTCGTCCATTCAAACCAGAAATCAAAATAAGTTTCTAAAGCATCGGTTTTATTAATATCCATCCAATTTTTTAGATTCTGATGTTTTCTTTTGATTCTCTTGTATGATTCAAATCGTTGTTGGAAGATTTTTTCTTTATATTTTAAATTTTCCAAACTAATCAAATCTGTGTATAAGGTATTAAATTTTGATATATCAGAAGATAATTCTTTATGTGTTGGTAATTCTGCAATGGGAATTTCTTTTAAAGTATTTTGATAAAAATTTTCGTACTTTAATAACCACCAGCTAATTCTATACATTGAAATTACACCAACTTCACATAAAGACTGCAATTCGTTAATAGAACTATTGATATGTTTCACTCAAATGGTTTTTAATAATTAAGCTTTACATAATACGGGCCAGCCGTATTTTGCTCTCCAGTCATTTTCGATAGCAATTCGTCCCGATTGTTCTTCTATCATATTCGTAACCTCTTTTTGAAATTCAGGGTTTAGTCTTTTGATATGAGGTTTTCCAAAAAACCTAACTTTCCAGTTTTTTTTGATAACGGATAACAATTTAGACCTAAGGCACCTGTAGAATCATTGTTTAAGTTAAAATGTTGCCTTAAGCGTATTACTACGTTATTCTGGTGACCGTTGTAAATGATTTGTTTTCCGTCATCATCTAACTTACATAGATATTCAGCTCCAAAAGTTTTTATATTCTTCCTGGATAATTCACCAATTTTACAGGCGTTTCGTCGCAAAGCATCGTTGGAACTGTTTAATTTTTTTACTTCTTCAAAATTTAAATCACAGGCTATCCAATACCATCCAGGCGACATTGTGATGTATTTGTTAGAATAACAATTTTTGTCAAACCACTCCTTTTTTAAAATGTTGTCATTCCATGTTTTAGAAGGTTTTATTAATATTTCTTCAGCACTATCATAAATTGCTTCGCTTAATTTTATAAAGTTTTTCAAATATTCTTCAGACATTATTAATTGTTTTAGTGTATACCAAATCAGTTTTTTAAATTTTAAACATTATATATCGGGCATCTAAAGATGGTTTTAAAACTCTTATAGACAGTATTCTTAAGGTGAAATGGCAATAAGAATAATATTTTCTCTGAATATTATTGCCAATATTAATTAGCAATTGTGCAGTATATCTGCACATAAATTAATAATTTTAAAACCCAAGTTATTAATTTCCCAATGGCAATAACAAAAAATGCTTTAATAAGATATCAAACTTTAAATCGCTGTTTTAGAAATCCCGGTAGACGTTATTCAATAAATGATCTTTTAGAAGAATGTAATAAATCGCTTGCAGAGTTAAATGTTTATACAGAAGGAATAAAAAAGCGACAGCTTTACGAGGATATCAAATTTATGGAATCTTCCCAGGGATGGAGTATACCTTTGGCCAGGCTTAAAGAGGGGCGGAGTGTTTTCTTTAAATATGAAGATCAAAATTTCAGCATTAATAATCAACCAATTAATGAATTAGAGGCAGAACAGCTAAAATCGGCTATGTCGGTTTTGCAACGGTTCAAAGGACTTCCCCAGTTTAAATGGATAAATGAACTCCTGCCAAAAATAGACCAGGCCTTTAACTTTTCAGAAGATACTTCAGGAATTATTAGTTTCGATAATAACGAATTTTTAAAGGGGCTGGAGTTTATTGATCCACTCTTTAATGCCATACTTTATAATAAGACAGTGAAGATTCTTTACCAATCCTTCAAAAATCCGGAGCCTGTTTCCATAATTTTTTCTCCCTATCATTTAAAGGAATATAATAATCGCTGGTTTGTGTATGGGAAGAATTCAGAATATGATAATATGGTGAACCTCGCACTGGATCGTTTTGAAACCGTGGAGGAATTTGATGGAATATATGAGACTACAGATATTAATTTCGAGGAATATTTCGAGGATACGATAGGGGTTTCTATAATTCAGGGTCAAGAACCTGAAAAGATCAAACTGAGAATTGATAATAGTCTGTGGCCCTATATTGAAACTAAGCCTATTCACGGTTCACAGAAGGTTTTAATTAGAAAAGAGGACTATACAGATATTCTTCTGGAGCTAATTCCAAATTATGAATTAGAGAGCCAGATCCTTCATTTTGGGGAGAAAGTAGAGGTCTTAGAACCTTTGAGTTTAAGGCAAAAGATTAATAACAGAATAAAATCATTATTCGAAAAATATAATGAGTGCAGATAGACTGCATTAATCAGTTTTAGATTTGTCCTGTAATCAAAAAATGATATTCTCATGAAAAATCAAACCACCATTAATTGCCCTGAATGCGGAAGCGAAATAAATGTTAACGATATCCTTAAACATCAAATAGAGGATGCGATTCGTTCTGAATTTCAGCAGAAACAAAATCAGGCTAATAAAAAACTGAAGGCAGAACAGGATAATTTTATAAAGGAAAAGGAAGAATTTGAAGCAAAAAAGGAAAGGGAAAATGAGCTTTTTAAAGAACGCCTTGAAAAGGAGAAGAAAGAAGCGGAAAAGAAAATTGAGGAGAAACTAAAAGCCAAGCTGGAAGAAGAACAGATAGAAAGTAACCAGGAGCTTCAAAAAGAGCTGAATGAGAAAACCGAAAAGCTTAAGGAACTTTATAAAAAGGACGCAGAAATCAGCAGACTACAAAGAGAAAAATCTGAAATGAAGGATGCTTTGGAAGCTGAAACCGAAAAGAGGATTGCTGAAATGATGTCTAAAGAGAGGGAGAAAATCAGGAAGCAGGAAGATGAAAAGAATGAGTTGAAGTTCAAGGAACTTGAAAAGCAGCTTGACCAGCAGAAGAAATTAACCGAAGAGATGCGACGAAAACAGGAACAGGGTTCTATGCAACTTCAAGGTGAAGTTCAGGAATTAGCGATTGAAGAATGGCTGGCTACTAATTTTCCTCTTGATAATGTCGAAGAAATAAGGAAAGGAGCTAATGGTGCAGATTGTTTTCAGACTGTAAACACATATGAAGCTCAGAATTGCGGTAGTATTTATTACGAGAGCAAGAGAGCAAAGAACTTTTCAAATGCCTGGGTCAGCAAATTTAAAGATGATATGGCCAAGAAAGGAGCTACCCTAGGTGTACTTGTAACAGAAGTTCTTCCTAACGGGATGGAAAGAATGGGAATGATAGATAAAAGCCTGTGGGTTTGCACTTATCAGGAATTTAAAGGACTGAGTGCTGTTTTGAGACAGGGAATTATTACTGTTAATAATGCAGTCGTAACCCAATCGAATAAGGGTGATAAAATGTCTTTGCTATATGATTACCTGGTTGGTCCAGAGTTTAGAATGCAGATAGAAGCTATAAAAGATGCGTTTATAGAAATGCAACAAGACTTGGAAAAGGAGCAGAGAGTGGCTCATTCTCGTTGGAAACGCAGACAGAAACAGATTGAAAAGGTTATGGTAAACACTGCCGGTATGTATGGTAATTTAAGGGGAATTGCAGGTAGTACAGTTCCTATGATTGAAGAGTTAGAAGAAGAAAGCGAGTAGTAATTAATTAAAAGTTTTGAAGTGATTTATGGGCCACACAGATGATATCAAATTATTAGAGCAAAAAATATGGGAGTCTTTTGAATTTTTACGGTCAACTGGTCTTCAGCCTCACCATTATGATGTTATATTATTCCTTATTGTTTTAAGAAAATATAATCTTACTCCGAATAATAAGGAGGGAACTAAAGAGGACATACTCAAAAATATAGATGAAGAAATCGCAAGCTTCAATCCTGAACTTTTTAAAAGCTGGAAATTAGTTTATGAATCAATTTTAAAATCATTAGGGCGTTTCCAATTTTCAATATTTATGCGTCAAATTAATGATCTGGGTTTGTCTAAATCGGATCTTGAGTTTTCTAATCTTTTTGATTCCATACTTTATAGATTCATTGATTCTTTAGGAAGATCTTCTGGAGAACACTTCCTTCCCCCTGGTTTAGCAGATTTTATTATTAATCAGGCTAATTTAGAGTCTAGCGCTTTAGTATATAACCCATTCGCAGGAACGGGTACATTTGGACTTAAGTTTAAAAAGGACATTAAATATGTAGCTCAAGAAATAAATTTCAATACTTGGGCTCTTGGAATCTTACGAAGATTAGCTTACGGAAAAGATACAGAAAACTATTTCAATCATGATTCAATCCAGGAATGGATTAAATCAGCATCATTCGATTTAATCATTTCGGCGCCACCCTTTCAACCAATGAAAAAACTTTCTTCTAGTTGGCATACTAGATATAAGAGTTGTGATGAGTTTATTATTGAAGAAGGATTGGAATCTGTTAGTGCAAATGGTCAACTAATTGTTCTGGTGCCTAATAGTATTTTATTTGATTCTGGTTTTAAAGCTAGACTAAGAAAAAATCTTGTTGAAAAAGATTTAATTGAAAAAGTTATCACTTTACCACATGGTGTTTTAAAACATACAGGTATCAAAACCTCAATTCTAGTATTAAGTAAAAATAAAAAACGACCGGGAATAGTAACTTTTGTTGATGCGAATAAATATTTAGATGGTAATTCTAAATATCCGATTATCAATTATGAAAAAATAGTAACTGATTTAAACACAGAGAAATCCGGTGATGGTATCCAAAGAATTTCACGGGAGGAATTGACGGCTGATGATTATAATTTAGAAATAGGAAGAATATTATGGCGAGAGGAACTTGAAGTGATTCAAGATTCGAATGTGATAAGGCTAGCAAAGGTTTTGAAAGTTAATAGGGGAGAAAAGATTGAAAAAAATGAAGTTATTAGATCTATATCTGTCAAAAATTTAATCAAAGACGATCTTGATTTCTACTTGAAACTTGATCCGATTGAATCTTCAGCTATAAAGACTAAAAATTTTAGAAAAATTTCAAGATCAGCTCTTTTGGTTGCAAAGATTGGTAATGATTTGAGGCCTACATTTTTTAAATTCAATGGAGACCCTATTGCAATATCGCATGCTGTTATGAGTTTTGAGATTGTTGATGATAGTCTCAATTTAGATTATTTAATAAATGAATTACATTCTAATTTTGTCGAAAAGCAATTATCTATTTATAGACATGGAAGTGCAACGAAGCTTCTAAATTTTAAAGATTTTCTTCAAATTTCTATCAATCGACCTTCCAAAGCGGAACAAGAGTTAAGAATGAAGCGGGTCAAAGAAGCTTATATAAGATCTAAGGAGAAAGAGGTTGAATTAAAAAGAGAATTAATAGGACTAAAAGATAATTCTTTTAGAGAGTTTGCATCCATAAAGCATACATTCAGGCAATATTTAAATGCATTAAAATCGAATGTTTCTGGAACCAAAAAGTTTATCAGAAAGAATCAGGGGAAACCATTAGATCCCAATTTAATTTATAGTAAAAATTTAAATCAAACTTTTGATGAACATTTGTCTAGTCTTGAAGATACTATTGGTTCAATGAGCAAAATGTTAGAAACATTTGATGAAAGAATTGACCTGAAAAGAACCAAAGAAAAGAACGATCTTGTGAAATTAGTAAAGGAAAGCATTAACAGATTTAAAGATCCCGATTTCTTTAGATTTGATCAACTTCATATCGATCGTGAATCCTTTGATATGGGGGGGCGTTTTGCAAGGCCAGAGATTCTAATTAACAGAGAGGATTTCTATATGCTATTTTCTAATATAGTTTCAAACGCTCGGGATCATGGATTTAATAAAGATGATAAAGGAAACATTATAAGATGTGAAATTTGGAATGATTGGGATCGCAAAAATTACGTTTTGGAAATTTCTAATAATGGTAAACCTTTTCCTCGTAATTTTTCTTTCGATAAATTAATTACACGAGGAGAAAAAACTTCTGATAGTGGGGGCTCTGGAATGGGAGGGGCTGATATTAATTCAATATTAAACCATTATTCAGCTAAATTTGAAATTAAGAATGAGCCTCAATCTGAATTTCCAGTCTCATATATACTTAAATTTCAACATGAGTTTGATGTAATATTATAGTTTGTAAGATATGAATATAAAAGTACTTTGGATAGATGATTTGTATAAGACTCAGCAAGATATTATTGGTGAAGCGGAACAGGATGACATTGATATTATTCCTTTTGAATCTCACGAAGAGGGAATTAATGAATTAAAAAAGAATCCCATTTACGATGCTGTAATACTTGATGCCAAGGTCAAATTTAAAAAAGATGATACCGTTACCGATCTTAATGGTTTACGAGCATCAAGAGATTTTTTAATAGATTTGAATAAGACCAACTATTTACCTTTCTTTATATTCACAGGGCAGCCCGATTATACAGAAAAGGAGTGGTTTGAACAGTCTTATGGCAATTACTATATAAAGGGTGAAGACAATGAGTCTTTGTTCCAGGATATTTTGAAGTCACAAGAAAAAAGACCCGAAATTCAGGCAAGAAAGGAATTTCCAGGGAGTTTTCAATGCTTTGATGAAGGTATTTTAGGAAATTCAGATAAGACTAACTTTCTAGAAATTATCAAATGTTTTAAAGAGCAAGATTATCGAAAGAAGAACATCAATTCCCAGAGAGATTTACTCGAAGGAATATTTGTTGGACTAAATAATCCAATACCTTGTATTCCAAATTCATTTTTCAATAACGGAAAACCAAATCAAGAATGGTGCGTAAGATTTTTGGAGAATAGGCCAACGGATGATTCTAATGGAGAAACACACAGGTTAGATAAAAATATTCCAAGGGATATTAAAGCTGCAATTAGAAAGTTAAAAGAATCCACCAATCGATATTCGCATTTAAATGATAAAGCTGAAGTAAAAATGCCATTCCTTTCTAATTTTTTCTTGATCCAAGAGGTTCTATGCTGGCTTACGGTGTTTTGCAATGACCCGCATTATCGAAACTATTTTTAATGTGCACATACACTGCATACATTCATTCTATATTTGAACTATAAATAAAAACAACCAAAACAATATATGATTACAGGAGAATTAAAAAATCAGGTAGATAAGATCTGGAACGATTTCTGGACTGGGGGAGTTTCAAACCCGCTTACCGTTATTGAACAATTTACCTACCTCATTTTTCTAAAAAGGCTTGACGATAAACAGCTAAAGAAGGAAGAGGAAGAGAACCTCATGGGGATTGCTATAAAGAATCCAATTTATACTAAGGAACAAAAGGATCTTAGATGGAGTCAGTTTAAGGATAAAGATCCTGAAGTAATGTTCGACCTCTTTACCACGCCTCAGGAAGAACTGAGAGGAATAACCGTTTTCGACTTTATGAAAACCGTGGGCAGAGAAGGAGGTATTTTTTCTCAATACATGAAAGGAGCCACCTTTATGATTCCAACACCACAGGTTTTAGATAAGGTGGTGCAGAAGATTGATAAATTACCTCTGGATAGCAGGGATACTAAAGGTGATATTTATGAATATATGCTCTCTAAACTATCTATTGCTGGTAAAGCAGGACAATTTAGAACACCTAAGCATATCATTAGAATGATGGTCCATTTAATGGAACCTAAAAAAGATGATATTATTAGTGACCCGGCTTGTGGAACAGCAGGATTTTTAGTTTCAGCTGGCGAATACCTTTACGAGAAACATCACGATTGGTTTCAGGAAGAAGAGTTTCGGAAGCATTATGATGATAAGATGTTTAACGGAACAGAGTTCGATGCTTCCATGTTACGTATTGCTGCAATGAACCTACAGTTACACGGAGTGGAACATCCTTCTCTGATAGGAAAGGATGCTCTAAGCAAGAGTAACGGCGATGTAGATGATGCATATACGCTTGTGCTGGCAAACCCTCCTTTTAAAGGAAGCCTGGATTATGATACTGTAGAATCCAGTCTTTTGAAAACTACCAAAACTAAAAAGACTGAACTGCTGTTTTTATCTCTAATGCTACGTACCTTAAAAACAGGTGGCCGTGCGGCGGTGATTGTGCCAGATGGAGTGTTATTTGGAAGTAGTGGGGCTCATAAATCTATTCGCGAAGAGTTAGTGGAGAACCAACAATTACAAGGGATTATCTCTATGCCAAGTGGAGTATTTAAACCTTATGCGGGGGTAAGTACCGCTGTTTTAATTTTTACAAAGACCAATAGCGGTGGTACCGATAATGTATGGTTTTACGATATGAAAGCCGACGGTTATAGCCTGGATGATAAGCGTAATGCTCTAATTGATGAGGAATTCTTTGAAAAGGTTTTTAATGAACCTGAAAATGCAATAGAGGAAACCAAGGGTAAATGTGATATTCCAGAAGTCCTTGCCGATTGGAAAAAACTGGCTAAGGGAGAAGGAGGTTTTAGCGATCGCACTTCTCAGTCTTTTCTCGTGCCAAAAAAGGAAATCAAGGATAATGGTTATGATCTTAGTATTAATCGTTATAAGGAAATTGTATATGAAGAAGTGGAATATGAAAAACCGGAAAAACTGATCGCATCCATCAAAGAACTGGATGCCGAACGCCTAAAATCATTGTCAAATCTCGAAAAAATGATTGGTTAAATGTTTTTAGCTCATAGCAATTTTAAAATGATCCCGTTATCTGCCTTGGCTGAAATCAATATAGGTAAAACACCAGCGAGAAAGGAAAAATTAAATTTCGGAGAGGGTGAAACCTGGCTATCCATCAGAGATTTAAACGGAGTAAAATATATTGAAGACTCAAAAGAAGAACTAACAAATTTAGGTGTCAAAAGTTCAAATATCAAATTGGTAAAAAAGGGAACATTACTTTACAGTTTTAAGTTGTCGATTGGAAAGACTGCAATAGCAAACAAAGATTTATATACTAATGAGGCAATTGCCGCGCTTCCAATTAAAGACGAATCAATATTAGATCTTAACTATTTTTATTATGTGATGAGTTCTTTTGATTTTACGGAAGGAGGAGATCGAGCGGTAATGGGTAAAACATTAAACAAAGCGAAGCTAGCAAAATTGCAAATTCCACTTCCACCCCTAAAAGTCCAGCGAAAGATCGCGGCTATTTTAGACGAAGCCGACAGGTTGCGCCAGCTGGATAAACAGCTTATCCAGAAATATGAAGATCTAAGTCAGTCTCTGTTTTTGGAGATGTTTGGGAATGTAATTAAAAATCCAAATAACTACCCTGAAAAGAAATTATTAGATGTTTGTCAGGAAATTTTCTTAGGGCTTACTTCAAAAGTAGAATACGTTGAAACTGGAGGCTATCCACTCATTCGTGCAACTGATATCAGAAACGGACAATTAAAATTTAATAAAGCAAAATTTATTTCTGAAGCGCAACATAAACGAATTACAAAAAACAGGATAACAAAGAGAGGAGATGTATTGGTGAGTAAGTCGGGGTCTTTGGGAACCTGTGCTATTGTTGATTCAGATAAAGAATTTACGACATATGAAAGCATATTTACGGTACGAGTAAATCCAAAGTTTCTAATCAATATTTTTTTGACGGAACTTTTGAGAAATAAAAGTTTTAAAAAGAAATTATTGGGTAATAAGGTTGGGGGAACTGTAGCACATTTAAATCTAAAAATATTTCGAAATTTTATTATTCCTATTCCTACAATTTCTGAGCAGAAAAAATTTACATCTCAAATTAAATTACTTGAAGATGAAAAAATTAGGATTAGAAAATTAAGATTAAAGTCAAATGAACTTTTCAATTGTCTTTTACAAAAAGCTTTTAAAGGAGAGCTGGTATAAGGAAAGTCATAAAGAAATAAATAGATAATTTAATAATTAAGCATATTCCCAAAATCTGCTTAATTTTAGACGAAACCGATAACTAACCAAAACGAGTTTTAATGAACAGCCATTTAAGCTATTTCAAACCTTATTCAAAAACAGATAGAGAATACCAATTAGAAGATGATTTAACCAGGGCTTTTGCATTATGTCTTAAACGAGATCCATTGCTACTCCATGAGGTATTAAAATATATCATGAAGGATAATGAGGAAATCTATAACAGGCTTTTTAATCAAAAAAAGAAAGATCCAGACTTTGAAAATGATATTCAGCGCCGGGCAAAAGATGTAGAAGAATTTGAGATTCTCTTTGCTGTAAGCCTTACAGGATTGAGGTTGGATGTGGATAAATTTAACTCCTATAATGCAGAAAAGGTAGGTGATCAAAGACCTGATATGTATATACGGGCTAACAATGTGGCCATCATCTTCGAAGCTAAGCCAGATGATAGAGATTGTTCTTTTCAGCTCTATAAACAAACCGTTGATGCAATTGCTAATAAAGGAGTAGAGGGGATGAAGCCTATTCCTGTTGATCTAAATTGGAGAGATTTAATGGAGATGGTTGTACGCGTAGCTAATTTTGAAAATACGCTGGGATTAAGTGTACCCCTGGTAAATGATTTTATCAATTTAATTAAACGTCATAAACACAATTGGCTTCCAGAAATACCATTCAATCACCTTGATTTTGGTAATGATGTGCTAAAGGCAAACGAAAGATTAGAAACAGCCATTGAAGTTGGGGAGTTTGAAGCTATCAAGGGTAGACTTGGCTTTGAAATGAATACTAACTGGTCCCGAGAATTACTTTTTGAATTTACTAATACTGGATTAGCGGTAATTATGTGGCCTGCAAATACAAAAACTCAAGGCAAACACATATTGCATGAAAAGCCTGGTGTAATTTTTTCAAATTCGGTGCAAATACTAGGAAAGGAATATTCAGTTGAAAAACTCTTTCATATTAAAATATCAGATTCCTATGCCAAGTATATATCGAGTTTGAATGGTGATTATGAAGAACTAAAATCAAATATTTTCAAGTCCAATAACTTTTGGAAATACTCTGGAAGAAAGGATAGAAATCTTGGGCAGTGGGATGAAATAGAGACCTTTTTTGATCAAACCTTTGAATCAACCTTTGATTGGCGAGAAAAAACAAATTGGAGAAAATTAGAGAAATCCAATATGAATAGGATTTTGATTTCTTTTGGCCACCAGGTTAGAATCGAGATTCCATATGAAGATCTAAGGTCTATAGATACTGATAAGGAAAATGTACAGCCTGTGGTTGACCTGCTAACAGAATGTAAAAACAAATTTGAAAATATTTTTATCACTTCAGAAGATATAGCAACCAAAACAGTTTCAGTATGATTGCACCAAATCAAGCAGCTAATATTTACCCTAGAAGTATTAAAAATATAAAGGCACTATTACTTAAACTAGAGCTAATTGCAATCGAAGAAGTTGCCCGGCCACTGAATACACATTACGATGTACTTCAGGCTGAATTAAGAGAAGATCAGCTTACACTTTCTAATGCGTTTCACTATGGAGAGGATGCGTTGATCAATTATCCGAAATTAAACGGAAGTAAGAATTGGAATCGAATAACCGGTCATTTGAGAAATAGAATATTAAGCTTAGATACGTCAAAATAATGGCAAAATTATTTCCTTCCTTCGATCAAATCAGAAAGCAAAAAGTACAGCCCACAGAAGGTGAAAATGAGTTTTTGAATTTCCTGGTAAATAACCTCAATGATGATTATGAAGTTTTCTTTCAACCTTTTTTGAACGGGGATCAACCGGATATTATCTTGGTGAATAAGATTGCTGGAATCCTAATAATTGAAGTTAAAGACTGGAACCTGAATAATTACTATTTAAATCCTAAAAATAACTGGGTTCTTAAATCGAATAAAACAATCATTGAGTCTCCTTTATATCAAGTTCAAAAGTATAAGGAGAATCTTTATGAACTTCACAGTGAGGCGATATTCGAGAAGAAAATTCAAAATAAGAATGCATGGTCTGTTGTAAATTGCATGGTTTATTTCCATAATGCATCAGAAGCAGGGATAAATAGGTTTTTACATTCAGGAGAATACCAGGATTATCGATATAAGAACTTTCTTAATTATATGGAGTTCTGGGGGCACGACTCTTTGAATCCCCGACGCCTTGAAAAAATGCTTAGGCACTTTAGACTGAATCGGAAGTCTTATATCTTTGATGAAGCAATATATAAGAGTTGCAGAAGATATCTTGCTCCACCTTTTCATGAGCTTGAAGAAGGCAAGGAAATCAATTACACCAAGGCTCAAAAGGAATTAATAAGAAGTGAAGAAAGACCCTATAGAAAAATAAAGGGTGCTGCTGGAAGCGGGAAAACTCTCGTGTTGGCAAAAAGAGCTGTAAATGCTCATAAAAGAACTGGTGGAAGAGTTTTGATACTTACCTACAATTTAAGTCTTAAAAACTATATTCATGACCGTATAAGCGATGTGCGGGAGGAGTTTTTTTGGAATAAATTCTATATCACCAATTATCATCAATTTTTTAAAACTCAGGCCAATAATAACAATATCAAGATCACCAGTCTTGGTTGTTTTCAGGATACTGAGTTTTTTAAAAATAAGAATACTATGAAGTTCGATGCGATTTTCATAGATGAAATTCAAGATTACCAGCAGGCCTGGCTCGATATAATTACTGAAAATTTCATGCATGAAAATAGTGAGTTTGTGGTTTTCGGGGATGAAAAACAGAATATTTATGAAAGGGAGTTGGATGACAACAATGAAATAAGGATAAATAAGATTCGAGGTAACTGGAATAATTCTATGAATGAGTCTCACAGATTTGGAAGTGATATAGGTAAACTTGCTTTAAATTTTCAGAAACAATTTTTTAAACAAAAGTATAAGGCCGATGACCTAAATTTCCTCTCACAATTGGATTTTGAACAGCGGTTGATTCAGCAACATATTATCCCAAATTCTAATGCAGAAAAATGCGTGGAAAAGATATATGAGATATTGAATGCGAATAGGATTCATTCTTCTGATGTTGCAATTCTGGGAGCCTCGGTTACTAAGCTAAGGGATATTGAATATTTGATTCGAGAAAAGAAAAAGGAAAAAACCGCCATTACATTCGAGAGAAAGGAGGAATATGAGGATCTTAAAAAAGCCCAAATTGAATATCTCCAGAAGGCTAATACTCCATTAGACCTTATAGAACAAAAGGCAGAAAAGGATATTTATAATAAACTGGAGAAGATTCGACGGGGACGTAAAAATCATTTCTGGATGAAAACAGGTACCGTAAAACTATCTACTATTCATAGTTTCAAGGGGTGGGAGATTAATACTTTATTTCTACTAGTAGAAAATGATGAAGACAGTAACGCAAATGCAGAATTAATATATACAGGTCTTACAAGAGCAAGACAAAATCTGATAATACTTAACCTGGGTAATCCTAATTATCAAAGATTTTTTGAGTCCCAGTTTTCTGAAATAGGAATTTAAAAAAGATACATGAGCAATTTTAGTTTTCTACAAAAGGAATTTCCAGCGATATATCAGGAAGCTCTGAATACTGAAACGCACGTATTCAAGGAGCCCCGGTATTCCGCACTCCTTTCCAGAACTACCTTAGAGAAAGCAATTTTCTGGTTGTATGAAAATGATGTGGATCTAAGATTACCTTATGATACCAAGCTTGGAGCTTTAATGCATAACCAGGATTTTAAGGATATACTTAAACCATCTATGCATCGCGAATTGGATGTGATTAGACTTACCGGGAATAATGCCGCTCACGGAAAAAAAGTCAATCAATTTCAGGCACTTCAGTCGTTAAAAAATCTTTTTAGATTTACCTCCTTTTTAAGTGTCTATTATAGTGAAGAAAATCCTAAAATTCCTACGTTTGACGAAAAAATACTTCGGTATGAAGAAGCTGAAAAGGAGGCTTTTAGGGAATTAAAAAAGAGAGCAGAAAAACTTGAGGCCGAATTAGAGAAAAGCAAAAAGAATGCCTTTGAGCTTCAAGAAAAGGCTGTAGATAATGAGATTCTCCAATTACAGGTTCAAGAGCATGAAAAAAAATTAAGGGATAGAAAAGAGCAGCGAAAAAAAACTCAGGATTCTGATAAGTCTATTCCACCGCTTACTTCTGAAATTGAAACCCGAAAACAGCTTATTGATCTTTTACTGAAAGAGGCAGGTTGGGATGATTTAAAGCAAGGGAAAGATCTAGAATTTGAGGTAAAGGGAATGCCCCTAACAACTAATCCAAGTGGAACTGGATTTGTCGACTACGTTCTTTGGGGTAAAAATGGTTTGCCATTAGCTGTTGTAGAAGCAAAAAAGACATTATATGACGCTGCGAAAGGTAAACATCAGGCTTTTCTTTATGCCAATTGTTTAGAAGAAATATTTGGACAAAGGCCGGTAATCTTTTATTCAAATGGCTTTAATACACATTTATGGGATAATACGTTTTATCCAGATAGAGAAGTACAGGGTTTCTATACCCAGGATGAATTACAATTACTAATTGACCGAAGAACTTCGCGAAAAGATATAAGAGATTTTAAAGCAAATCTTGATATCGCAGGAAGACCATATCAATTAGAAGCCATTCAGCGTGTCGCTGAAAGTTTTACTACAAAAAAGGAAGGTGAATTAGTAGGTAGGAGCAGAAAAGCTCTGTTGGTAATGGCAACCGGTAGCGGAAAAACCAGAACAGCCGCTGCTATTGTAGATATGCTAACGAAAAGTAACTGGACGAAAAGGATTTTGTTTCTGGCAGATAGGAATGCCCTGGTTACCCAGGCTAAGAATGCCTTTAAAGAGCATTTGCCACATCTTTCGGCAATAGATCTTACTAAAGAAAAAGAAGATAGCGGTACCAGGCTCGTATTCTCTACCTATCCTACAATTATGAATAAAATTGATAGCTTAAAGTCTGATGATGGTAGGTTTTATGGAGTAGGCCATTTCGATCTGGTAATCATAGATGAAGCTCATAGGTCAGTATATCAGAAATACGGCTCAATATTCGATTATTTTGATAGTCTTTTAATTGGATTGACTGCTACTCCCAAGAAAGATATAGACCGAAACACATATTCTTTATTTGAGATAGAGGATGATAATCCTACATTTTCTTACGAACTGGACCAGGCGGTAGCCGATAAATTTTTAGTGCCACCTAAAGCTATTGAAGTTCCCATTAAATTTCCCTTAGAAGGAGTAAAATATAAAGAGCTTCCGGAAAAGGATAAAGCTCATTATGAAGAGCTTTTTGGGGATCCTACAACTGGCCAGGTTGTAATGGAGGAGATTGATAAGGGTAAATTAAATAGTTGGTTGTTTAATAAAGATACCGTTGATAAGGTTTTGGCGCACGTAATGGAAAATGGGGAGAAAGTTGAAGGTGGTGATAAGCTGGGTAAAACCATAATTTTTGCGAAGAATCATAAGCATGCTGCATTTATAGAAAAGCGTTTCAATAAAAACTATCCCGAATATAGAGGTAATTTCTTAAGGATTATTGATAATTACGCTGATAAGGCTCAGGATCTTCTGGAGAAATTTTGTGAAGATAAGACCGAAATGGAACCCCAAATTGCTGTATCAGTAGATATGATGGATACCGGGGTAGATGCTCCAAGGGTTGTAAATCTGGTATTTTTTAAAAGGGTTCGATCCTTTGCGAAATATTGGCAAATGATTGGAAGGGGGACACGGCTACGCCCCAATTTATTTGCTCCTAATAAGGATAAAGAGCATTTTGTGATTTTTGATTTTTGTTCAAACTTTGAGTTTTTTGATGAATTTCCAGATGGTATTACCACGTCTTCTTCTAAAAGTCTTTCTCAACAAATCTTCGAAGCAAAACTTGATTTAGTGGTAGCGCTTAGAAACAAATCTAATACATCTTCAGAAGAAGATGAATTGATGAATCAATTTACTACTAATCTTTTTCAGACTGTAAAGAGTTTAAATGAAGATAGATATTTAGTGAGATCTGTTTGGGAACATGTAAAGAAATATAAAAATAGAGAGGCCTGGGATAATCTAAGTAAAGGCGATGAAAATGACATAAAAACTCACTTGTCCAGGTTGCCATCATATAAGGATGATGAAGATGAATTGGCTAAAAGATTTGACTTGCTAGTATTAAGATTGCATTATGCATTAATAGCAGGTGATTCTTCCCAAGAAAGATATATTGAAAGAATATATAATATTGGAAACCGCTTAGAAAAAAAGAGAAACATTCCGGCAATTGCTGCAAAAATTAATACAGTGAGAGAAGTCCAGGATATGGATTTTTGGAAGCAGGTTTCTCTCAGTCAGGTCGAAAAAGTACGGGAAGATTTAAGGTCATTAATACAATTCCTTGATAAGGAATCTCTGGATCCCGTATATTCTAATTTTGAAGATACTGTATACGAAAGTGAAATTAAAGAATGGGACTTATTGAAGGGGTATCAGAGAGGTACGAATTACAAGGAAAGGGTGGAGGCTTTTATCCGAAAAAATAAAGACCACTTGGTGATTGATAAGCTATACCGGAACTTACCGATAACTGAAAAGGAATTACTATTACTTGAAAATTTTCTCTCCAGTGGGGAATTAGGTAAAGACTTTAAAAGTCATTTAAATGGTGATCCTCTAGGTAAGTTTATTCGTAAAATTATTGGTTTAGACATTACTATAGCAAACCAACTCTTTAGTGATCTCATTCAGGATGAAAATTTAAATGCAGATCAAATTACCTTTATAAATAAAATTATTGAATATTTGAACGAGGAAGGAACAATAGATAAGAAGATGCTTTCTTCTTCCACATTTGATAAAAACTATGAGAGAGGTATTCTTGATATATTTAAAGGTGATAAAGAAAGAATAACAAAAATTGTATCCATTGTAGATAGGGTAAATGAGAATGCGGGGATAGCTTAAAATGACACCTATCCACTTTCGGTAGCTATAAAAATACTTTCATTTGATAGAATTTATAATAATTAAAGAAGAAAATTAATAATAGAAGGATCGTAATTGAATGCTTTTATTTTCCAAGAGGAATCTCTTTCAATCCAAATTAAATTTTTTTTCTGTAGATTGTTTATAATAGCCCAGGTATCGTAATCATTCAAATTATTATGGAATATGTGCCTATAAATTTTAAACTTAGTTTTTAGTTGAACTATTCCGTTTAGAACTTTTAATTCTTCATTATTCAATTTATTAATACTGCTTTCCAGAGAATCGGGTAGGGGAAGTCCTCCTTCTAAATAGGGTGAAAAATCATTACAATTTTCACAAACAAGTTTAGAGGTCAATACTGCCTCTCTAAATTCTTTCCTACTATTGACTTCCTTTTTAATTGGCATTTGACATAAGGCGCAGGGCGTTAAGTGTAAAACGCAATGGGAATTTATTAGTATATCTTTAATATCTATTTTATTTGAACTCCGTTTATCTGAAAATTCCGAAGGTAAGGGTGAAAAGCAGCCATTTCTGTATGACCAATATTGAGAGATTGGCACCAGTAGTTCTTCTGGTGTCGAACTTCCTATGATAATTTGATAGTTCATACAAGCACAAATAATGACATTTAAGTCATTACAAAAATGATGAATTCTTTGGACTTTTCATAATCTTATGGGAAGTCGCTTAAAGAATGAAAAATTACTACACCAAATCTCTATCCAATTAAAACGGCATAGAGAAAAAAAGGAACTTACCCAAGAAGATGTTTATAATGATACTGGCATTCATATATCTAGGATTGAAACTGGTAAAGTAAATATTACTGTTAGTACTCTTGCCGCCCTTTGCGATTATTTTAACCTCAATCTTTCTGAATTTTTCGAACAACTATAGAATTCAAACTTTTTAGAATTTCCATAATCTTTCTAACCTTAAAAAGGTAGTCTTAAAACACACTATTATACAGTTCCTTTAAACGGTCGTTTTTTGGGTTTATAAACTATTGGTCGAAAGTATATCAGTATAAGTCCCATTTTCCGTTTTATTTAATAGTTTTATAAAATAACTTTTTTTGTTACAGATATGGTGGTTGGATATGCAAGAGTTTCTACTCAGAATCAAAAATTAGAATCACAATTGGATTTATTGGAGAAGGAGGGATGTGATAAAATTTACACGGATATTGGTAGTGGTGTTAGAGAAGATAGAAAAGGATTGTTAGAGATGCTGGAATTCCTTCGAAAAGGAGATACAGTTATAATTTATAAGAACGATAGAATTTTTAGATCTTTAAAGAATATGATAGATCTCATAGATACTTTTAATGAAAGAGGTGTCCATTTTAAAAGTATTAGTGAACCTGAATTTGATACTACCTCTGCAAATGGTAAATTTCTTTTACAAATATTTGCTGCTGTAGCAGAATTTGAAAGAAATCTTATAAGCGAGCGTACGAAAGTGGGATTGAGCAATGCACGGAAACGTAAAAAACTTCTAGGTCGTCCAAAAGGTTTTAAGAAAGATACCATAGAGAAGTATCAATATGCAAAGCATTTATATGATAATCAGAATTTACCAATAGAGGAGGCCTGCAGGAGAGCAGGAGTAAGTAAAACAACATTTTACAGAGTAGACGCTTCGAAAAAATAGGATGATAGATACCACTTTATTTTTTAACTAAACTTTTTGAATGTACTTAGATATAGGAGACGAAGCTGCGTATTTTTTTTACTTTTGCGGCTTCTATACTAAATGGATAAAACAGAAAGTTGTTTAAGATGAGTTTGTGAAAAAGGTTTAACATACACCAAAAAACTAGTACTAATACATCACACCTAATTAAATTCCCTCTATTTTAAAAATTATGTTTAAACATGAGGATTTAATGCAGTAGCATACAAGATACTGATATTGAATTAATTAGGAATGATCTATGATTACTTATTATCAATACTATGATGGATACACAGACTCAAATATTCAGCCTTAAAAGAAAGCTAAATGAGGAACTGGAGAAGGAAAACTCAGATAATAGTGTGGTTCTCTCCCTTTCTCATGAGCTAGCTAAACTTGACAATCAAAATGTCAGATTTTCCGTAGATGCGGGAATAATTAATAGGCTTGGACTTGAATTAGTTGGGAGACATGAAACAGCCGTATCAGAGCTGGTGAAAAATGCATATGATGCCGATGCGCTGGAAGTAAACTTAATTTTCGAGAATGCGTGGAAAGAGGGTGGAAAATTGACCATTGAGGATAACGGACTAGGAATGACAAGGGAGCAACTAATTAATGGTTTTATGCGATTGTCTTCCGCAGATAAAATACATAATCCAATCTCCGGTAGGTATGCTAGATATAGAGCTGGAAAAAAAGGGATAGGACGATTTTCTACTCAAAGATTAGGCACTAAATTGACCGTAATCACTCAAACCCTCGAATCGCAGGAAGCAATAAGTATTACAATTGCGTGGAATGATTTTGAAAGTGATAAGGAACTACTCTTGATTTCAAACCAAATTAAGACAATATCAAAAATAAAAGATGAAGGAACGACTCTAATAATAGAAGGTCTGAGGGATACTTGGACTGATGCGATGATCAAACGTGCTTACCGTTATACATCTAATTTACTTCAACCCTTTCCGCTTTCGGACAAACGTAAGAAATCAGAAACAGATAGAGTTGATCCAGGATTCAAAAGTAAATATTTTCGGAAATATGAAGAGGGTCATCTTGAACCAATTATTGATGATAACGAAGCATTTTTCCAGCATGCTCTAGCTGAAGTAGAAGGATTTGTACTTGATGATGGCCAAGGATGTTGGAGTTTAAAAAGTGATAAACTAGGCTTCACTGAAGAGATTTTCTTTATAGGAAAGGACAGGAATAAAGATAAATCCAAATTTGAATTTATCAGGGATATTCATTTTAAATGCTATTACTTTATTTATGAATCCAGCCTGCTTCCAACTCAGACTCTAAGTTTTATTAAATCGGTAGCAAATGAAACCGGTGGAATTCGGCTATATAGAAATGGCTTCAGAGTTCTACCTTATGGAGAAAAAGGAAATGACTGGATTGGTTTAGATGAATCAACAAGAAGAAGGGCAATCATTGCACCCCACCAAAATAATAGTTTTTTTGGATTCGTAGAGATTAATGACAATACAGGCCATTTATTTGAAGAAACCGCTAGTCGGGAAGGTCTCATTGAAAATGAAGCATTCCAAGAACTTTCTGATTTCATTTACCGGTCGATTACTAGCGCAGTTCTTAAAGTCGCTGAACTTAGGAACAGAAAGGGAACCGCAGGGCAGAGAGACTGGGAAAAGAGAGAAAAGAAGCCTGCTGAACAGGAAGTTGACGAAGCAATATTCGAACTGGAAACTTTGATTGAAAATGAGGAGGGGCTTGAGGATCAAAAAGCAAAATCAAATGGGACTTCTGATTCTAAAAGTCATTTTAAGGAAAAAATAGGCAAGCTCAAAGCTAGTAGAGAAAAAGAAAAAGAGGAAAAAAAAGGACTTATAGAAGAAATGAATATGCTTCGTATTCTTGCTGGTCTAGGTTTAGTAATTGGAGAATTTGTTCATGAAATTGATAGATTTTTACCTGCTTTTGATACGGATATACGATATTTAAAACGTGCAGTTGCTGATTTAACAGAGGCATTAGCAAGAACGGAAAGGCTTGATGAAAATTTGAAAAGTTTCAGTACTTACACGGCCTATTTTTATGAAGCCATTTCTCGTAATGTTCTTAGAGATTTAGATTCAATAGAGTTACGTGATGTAGTATATGAATTTGAAGATGTAGTTCAAGAGGATATAAAAGCTTCGAATTACATTTTTTATAAGCCAATATTTGAAGATTATGATCTATGGACAGTTCCGATGCATAAATCGGAATGGGCTTCTATTTTGTTCAATTTTTATATAAATGCCAAAAAGGCTATTAAAAGAGCAGAAAGTAAGGGACAAATTAAAATAAGATGTGGTCGTGAAAGAGGCTATGTATTCCTTGAATTTTCAGATGATGGAGATGGAATACCTGTTGAAAATAGAGATAAAGTATTCAACGCATTTTTTACAACTACATCAGCGGCAGGACGAAATGAACCTGAAGGTGAATCTCTGAGGGGAATTGGTTTAGGCTTAAAAATTGTCAAAGACATTGTTGAGAGTTATGGTGGTGAAATACTTGTAGCAAACCCTGAAGAAGGTTTTAATACAACAATGAGAATAGAAATTCCAGAGAAAAAAGAAGATAAAGATGAATAAGGCTAGTTATATATACATAGATGATTTTTCAGATAGTAGTGTGATGGCTATTAGGGACGGTCTTCAGGATACGAACATAATTGATGTCGATTTTATTCAAGTTGCAGAGTTCAAACAAATGATTCTGGAATTTGAAGGTGAACTGAAAAGATATGATGGTGTGATTCTGGACTTACGTTTGGACGGGAACGCAGCAATTGATGTGAAATTTACGGCATCTGGACTTGCTCAAGAATTGAGAAATAGAAGTGCCGCTAACGAAGGAATAAAAGATGTTCCTATAATTCTATGTTCAACAGATAAAAAAATAAGGGAATACTATAATAGGGATCATACTAGCCACGACCTATTCGATTATAGATTTGTAAAGGATTCTAGTCCTAACTGGGATAAAATTGCAACAAAGCTTCAATCTCTTGCTAATGGCTATGAACAGCTGAAAAAATTTAAAGGGAATTTAGATGAAATACTGTACCGAGACACTAAACTTTTGGACTCTCGAATACTTGGAAAGTTTTCTGATAAGGATTCAGAATTTCCCATTCATGAGTATTCACAACACTTCTTGAAAGAAGTTATTAGAAAACCAGGTCCACTTATTCAGGAAAAACTTCTTGCCTCTCGATTAGGAATTGATATTGAAAAGTCCCAGGACTGGTCTAAACTGGTGGATGATTTTTTTTCTGATGAAATGTATCAAGGGGTATTTTCAGACGCTTGGAAAAGATGGTGGATGGATCGTATTCAGAACAAATTTAAATCCTTAACTGGCAAAAGACTAGCCTCGTTGAATGCAGTACAAAGAGTTAATTCAATTGTGGCAGCAACTAAATTGAGTTCGCTTGTACCTGCAGAACCTATCGAAAAGTCCATTAGCACCAAATTTTGGACCCTTTGTGAATATTACAAAAGACCTCTAGATCCACTAGAAGGGTATAAAATTCACTATACTAAAGAACCTAAACCTTGGCAGGACCAAATGTATCTATCATTTGAAGCTGCTTCGGAAAGAAAAGGCTTAAAAAGTGGATTAAAAGTTCATGCTGATGACATTGAAAAACTGAAAATAGCAAAACAAGCTGTAAAGAACTAATTGATGAATGTACCCGCAAACGTCATGAAAATTAGACTTGATAGAGCTAGTGAATTGACAAGATATGCTCAACTATTAGAAAAGTTCGGAATTGCCAACACTTTTCCTTTACACGATGCTGCTCAGAAATTAAGGGATAAAACTCAGGCTTTCCATAAACCAAAAACTACAGATTATTCGTGTTGGGGGTATGATATTGAAGGGCTTACACTTTATTTGCCTACAACAGGACGTCATATTCACCCAAATACAATTACTTCTTTAGAAATCACAATCGATACGAAAATATTGTGCGATCATCAAATTTGGAATACATTCAGTGATCCTTTCATTCAGATGAATTTTCGCACAGTGGTTAGGGGAATTGATTCCACTGGCAATTATTCTTTTGGTTTTCATATCGACCGGCATGATGAAAGTATCGAAACAGATGAAATTCATCCAATTTATCATATTCAATATCTACCAAGAACAGACCCCTCATCTCAATCAGGCCAAGTTCTTTTAATGGACACTCCTAGAATGATGCATATGCCGGTAGATATTATTCTTGGAGTAGATTTAGTTCTTGCAAATTTTTCGCCGGAGATATGGCATAAAATGAGAGACGAGTCTGAATACCACACTATATTCAAGAAGTATCAAGAGAGTTTTTGGCGACCTTATATTCATACGTTTGCTAATAACTGGGCATTCAATAATGGAAATATTTCATGGGACGGAAAACATAAGATTTGTCCAAATCTTTCGGAATGATGAAGCACGGTTTTTTTACATATCTCAAATCTTATTCCTGTGACCCCCAGAGTGTGAACAGGTTAATTGTTTCAAACTTTTTATACTCCAATAATATTCAGAAGTGTAACAATGTTCTTATAGAACAACTTCGCATTAAAAAAGATGACTCCAATTTTGATGATCTTAAGAAATTTGTAAGCACATTTTCTATCATTACTATTGAAGATTTAATTGAAGCCTTTGAATATGTAATTTCTCCTGAAGAAAAGGTAATTACTGGTGCTATATATACTCCTAACGATATCAGAGAATTTATTGTTGATCAAGTCATTAATATTAAGGGAAATATTGACGCCTCCTTTAAGCTTTGCGATCCAGCATGTGGATGTTCCGGATTTCTTTATACGGCAGCCAAAATGATAAAGGAAAAGAGTAAAAGAAGTTATTTCGATATTTACAGAGAGAATTTGTTCGGCTTGGATATCCAAAAGTTTTCAATTACTAGATCAGAGTTACTTCTTAGTTTGGCAGCAATAGTTGATGGAGAAGATCCTGAATATTTCTCTTTTAATCTTCATCTCGGAAATGCTCTTAATTTTGATTGGAAAAATGAAATTCCAGATTTTATAGGATTTGATTCAATTGTCGGAAATCCCCCATATGTTTGTTCTAGAAATATTGATAGAGAATCAAAAATTCTTATACAAAATTGGTCTGTAAGTAGCACAGGGCATCCAGATTTATATATTCCATTTTTTGAACTGGGTATTAGTTTTTTAAAACCAAATGCAACTCTTGGTTATATAACGATGAACACTTTTTTTAAAAGTGTAAATGGTCGTGCTTTAAGAGATTACTTTCAGACACACATGTTCGATATGAAAATTATAGATTTTGGTTCCTTTCAGGTCTTTGATTCTAAATCAACCTACACTTGTATATGTGTAATTCAAAAATCGGTCTCCGAAAATCTGAAGTATGTTAAATTGTCAAGTACTGATTTTTTAGTAAATGAAAAATTATCTTTTAAATCCATAGGCTATAAAAATCTCGATTTTGAAAGAGGTTGGAATTTACAAGAGAGAGAAATTTTAAATAAAATTGAATCAATAGGGACACCACTCGGTAAAAAATTTACATCAAGAAATGGAATTGCTACACTCAAAAATGATGTGTATATCTTTGATCCTTTTCAAGAAGATGAAGATTTTTATTTTTTACAAAATGATCGGGAGTACCAAATTGAACGAGCTGCTTGTGTTGATATTATTAATCCAAATAAACTTACCAAATTAGATTCAATAGAAAGCATAAGGAAGAAAATAATCTTTCCTTATCGAATTTTAAATGGACAAGCTGTTATAATACCTGAAGAAGAATTCAAAATGGAAGCACCAGGTGCATACAAATATTTACTTTCAAAAAAAGAGGTACTTGCAACTCGTGATAAAGGTAAGGGTAAGGATTATCAAATATGGTATGCATATGGAAGAAATCAGTCCTTAGAAAATTATAATTTTAAATTATTTTTTCCTCATATTTCTCCTTCAATTCCAAATTATGTTATTAATAATGAGCCTTCTTTGTTGTTTGTTAATGGTCTTGCTATAATTGGAGAAAATGAAAGAGAACTTAAATATTTAAGAAAAATAATGTCCTCTCGATTATTCTGGTTTTACATTATCAACTCAAGCAAACCATATGGTTCTGGCTATTATTCTTTTAGCAGAAATTATATTAAGAACTTCGGAATATATGACTTTTCCGATAATGAAATTGATCAACTTTTAGCAATAAAAGACCAAGAAGAGATTAATAATTATATTGAAAATTTATATGACGTTGATTTAACACAAGTAAAACCTCTTACCAAAGTTTCCGGTACTACTATTAATTCCAAATCACTACCTGAAGTTGTTGGTTAGAATCAAATTCTTTTTTGATAAAGATGGTTTTCTAATGAAGAATAGGCATCATAATTTCTTCAACATCATATCCTTTGGCCTGGGCACCATTAATTATCATTGCCATTTTTTCAATTAAAGTATCTCTTTCTTTTTCTAAGTCAGCTATTTTCCTTTTAAGGTTTTCGTTTTGTTCTTGCAGGCCATTTCGCTTTTTCTTTCCTTGTAGATCAAAGCCAGCATTGTTCATCTGTACCTTCCGGGCAATATCAATCATTTCGGCCCTATAGGCTACAGCTAATGTGCTTCTACTATTTAATTTTAATCTCCGCTGGATAGCAGATCGAGAAATAGGAGCCAGTTTATAGCCTATTTGGATCATATCATCTAGTTCCTTTTTTAACTGTGCATCTAATTGTTCTCCACGTAATTTTTTCATTTAAACTGAACTGTTTTTTTTCTTGTATACAGGTTTTGTAAACTCCTCTCCTTCAGGAAATATCTGAATAGGAGTAGAGGAGGGTGTGATTTTTAAAGATCGTTCTAAATTTTTAATTTTCTTTTCTAAATCTTTTGTCCATACATCTTTACCATAAGTGCTGTCGTTTTGAGATATCATAGTTTCATGTGCTTCTTTACTTCTGACAAGCTGTTCTCTTATCCTTTCTGTTTCTCCGGGAGTATTTGTTCTATGTAAATGAGAGCATCCGTTCCAACATTGTAAATGCTTCTGACAAGGTGATTGGCTAAAATCGTGAGTGCAACCTCCGAAAGGGGTAAGGTGAATGGCCAGACCATGTGTCCGTAAAAAACTTTCTGCGGAATCTAAATTTTCATTTTTTTTGAGGTAGTGATACGTATTAGTAATATCCCCTAAAATGCTTTTGTTTCTAACCCCATCATGTAGAAACGATATTTTTTCACCTACCGAACTAAAGCCCAAAAATTCCTGATGTAAGCCAGTCTTTTCCCGAATTGTTGTGTGCTGGTAAGCTTTATTTTGGGTTAGATTTTGTCTTCCCATTGCAAGAGCCTGTTGAACATTACTCATTCCGGCAAGTTCATATAACGTATTTCGCCAGTGCCTCGGTTGGTGACTGGTTAACCTAATTTTAGTTCCATCAGGTTCTGTCAGGTTCCTTCTTTCAAAAATTGATTCCGCAGTTTCATTTATTCCTAATGCATAATTGATTTCCGTAAGGGTTACTCTACCAGGCAAAATTTTGAAGGTGTTTGCAAATCTTTTAAATCGAAATGCACCTTCAGGTCTTATTACCAAAAATCCACTCAATTTTATTTCCTTATTATTATTCGCATTGGCTTCTTCCAGGAACACATTTTGTTCTCTTTTAATATTCAATAAATGCTCTTCAATGTCCCCAGCCCTATAAAATTTCGAGTAATAAATTTTACTAGTTCTTTTAGATTTGTACTCGAAAAAGGATTTATCTGTGCCTGTATGTTTTATGTTATGCTTTTTTAGATATCCATCTAAAGATACCATCTTTCTATATCCTAAAAATTCAATAAGTTCATACGTAGATATAATCTCATCCTTTTCATATTGCCAAAGTTTATTTTTATTTTTCTCTTGCCACTTAGCGATTTCTCTTGTTTCCTCAGTCAAGGTTTTTATTCTTTCTACGGCTCTTTTAGCCATTGGAATATCTTGTTTCGCAAACCAATGAACCCTGGACTGAAATTGTTTTTCGGCAAAATATCTAATTCCTATATTTATTAAATCATTTCCATGAAAATCTTTTTTCACTAAGCCTTGGGGATCTTTTAATGGCTTTTCCACCCAACAATCATAAGGAAGATGGGTTATTTCATTCCCTCTTAAACCTGTTACTATAAGAAGATCAATTGTTCTCAAAAGAATTTCCTCATAATTATTAATGGGGTTGTTAGAACATTTTGCATATGCCACTAAGGCCTCGTAACTTGGCAACTTTTCCTCTTTTCTGAAGTCTAAATCATTTGACTGGGCTAATTGTGTAGATTGATAATTATAATACCTATTTTCAGATTTTATTCCATGGCTAAACCCTATAGGCTTTGATGAAATTTTCTTTAATTCAATTATATCTGCAATTACTTGTAAATTGGTAGCAGTATCAAATAGATTTTTATACTCAATTTCTTTTAAAAATTGGACAACTTCTTCAAAATGCCAACGGGTTAATTGTGTTGGAGAATTTTCTCCACGTCTATACATAATTATATGTAAACGTCTACATTCATTTACACAATTACGTATAGACATGAAACCAACGTTTTTTGTTCTATGAATATATACGGCAACTGCTTTTGTAAACTCCATATATGGAGAGGGTAAATCTTTCTTTTCTGGCAAAATTATGTTTGGTGGCAACTTCTTGAAAGTTCTATAAAAAGTGTTAAAAACAAGGCTATTATCATGACCTCTGTGGGGTAACCATTTAGAGACATTCCATCTACTATCTTCCCAATTGATTCCTGTTTTAAGTGAACTGAAATGTTTTTTTTCGATATTAATGAAGTCAACAAGGTTAATTTCCATTTTCACTTGAGCTAATTTTAGTAATTATTCGATCTACAGCTATTATCGTATCCTCTAATTGATGAACTGTTCTGTTTGTACTTAAATCATTCACATTTTCTGCTATGTCAACAAAATATTGTGCTTGTTTTTGAAGTTCCTCTTTTACAACAACATGATTACCATCCTTAAATGGATGGAATTTTATGCATGTATAGCATGCATATACAGGGTTTTTAGGGCAAGAAGTATTAGAAGGTAAACCACATGATCCAATACCTCCAATATACTGTTGAGCAATCATTCCTTTTATCCATCTTTCATGAAGTGCATCCTTTCGTTCTATAATTTTACCTGTAACCATCATATCCATAATTTCCATGTACTTAGGATTTTTTCCTAAAGCTTTTGCCTTTATCTCTGCAATTTTTGGCGTTGCAGCTATGTATGCACGCGCTGGTAGAGTTGAATTATGTCCCATTAATTCCGCTATAACTTCGGCTGATGCTCCCTGATCAGCTAAAGATTGCGCCAAATGATGTCTTAAATCCGTAGGAGTTTTGTTAATATTCAAGGTATTCATTTCTGCCTTTATAATAGAGGTGTAATCAGATACTAAAAGCCTGCTTCTATTGTTTGACAGAAATAGAGATTTAGATGGAAATCTATAATATTTATATAGCAACAACAACTTCTCAATTTTTTCACCTAAACTGAGACTAATGCTTCGGTTCCTTTTCTCAATTCTAAGAGATTTTCTCTTTTTGGACATAGGTAAATTAATGGAAAAATAGATCTTTTCTTGGGTCTTTACAGAAATGAAATCTTCAACATTAATTAAGTAAAACTGTGATGGGCGGGGAGCTAGTTCATAAGAAATATTTAGAATTATATTATTTCTTAGCTCAATCCAACTGCATTTTGTAATATCTATTTCTGCTATTCTGTTGCGTATAAGCAGGTCTTCTTCATCTGTTACAAAATTTTGCTGTAGAAAAATTTTATGATATGGATTCTGTCGTTTGATTTTAATCTCCTTAATCTGATCCATTAATACCGAATCAAAGCCTTTGTAGGCTCTTTGTAAAGCCCAGCCATAAAATCCCTTAAAGGCATTTACTAAATTATAATTTTGGCTATGTCGTAAAAAGCTTAAAACGCCATCTGAATTAAATGGAAAAGATATTTGTTTGCGGTTCAACTCAATGATCATTCTATAATCACCATTCATCACAGTCGCAACAGATCTAGTTTGAAGTCTATGAATGACGTAAAGTTTGAAATAAAATGTTAGTTCTTCGCTAATAATCAGTTTATTCCAATGTATGTGGTTATTAATTCCTCCAACTGGTATCGTCCAAACATCTTCTGCAGTATGGATTACGTGTGCAGTCGTAGTTGATAATTCTATCCTTAATAAAGCAGGAATCTTAGCTATTGACACAAGTTATTCTTTCTTGGTTATGGTTATTGGCTAACTTTGAAATATAGTTTTTAGTGTAAAGGTTTGGCATATTAGAATTTATAGACCAACCACAAATTATTCTGAGTTCATCTTTGGCACGCTCCATATCAATTTTCTTTATTTCTATTAAAAACTCTAGCATAGTTTCAGAAAAAAAATGTCGTAAAACATGAGGAGTAAATTTTAAATTTAATTTAATAGAAATAATATGGAAAATATTTGATACACTGTTCTTAGCTAATGGATTTCCGTTTATATCACTTGTAAAAAGATAGGAGTGATGTTGATTCTTTTTTCGATGTTGTTGGATATATAAGTCTATTAATTCATAGGTTCCTTGGCTGATTCCTACGGTTCTAATTCCATAGTAATTTTTTAGACTTGGAGGATTTTTTCGAGTATCTTCTTTGTCTATATTACGATTGACTATTCGTAAATATATTTTTCTTCCATCTCTTATAAAGTCATCAGTTTTTATTTTTAGCAGTTCACTAAGTCTTAAACCTGTTTCACTGAGTAGAAGAATAATAACAAAATTTCTAACTCTATTTTTTTTAACAAAGGGATTATTTTCGGAATGGGGATGAGCTAGGTCCAAAATATTTTTTATATCCTTTTTCTCTAAACTAGTATATGATGAATTATACCCAAACGAAACAATATGAGAATTAAATATTGATTCAATTTGTCTATTCTCATCATTAGAGGAATTGTTGAAATAAAGATTACACCATTCCAGGAAATTTCTCATTCTGCATAGATGATTATTTTTAGTTAAAAATGAATTTGGATTGCTGGCATCTTTAGTTTTGGATTCCTTAGTTTCCAAGTACATCGTTAAACTATCAATTTTACCAAGGATGAGAGAAAAATTACTTTTTAATATTTCCAGTTGTAAGTTAATTTTTTGGTCCTCAAAAAATTCGAATAAAATTTTGATGGAGTGCATATAATTATATTGCGTTTTGTAGGATTTATTCTTTAAAGAAAGGATATTGTACTTAAATGGTAAATAAACAGGAACTGATTCTTTGCAGAGAACTGGTTTATTTATATCACATTTAAAACTTACTCGGACAATATTCATTTATCTTAATCTTAGATTTCGGAATTAAGATATAAAAATATTTGATGTGTATGCTTATTTAAACAGGTAGTATAAATCAATATGAACATCCTTTACATTGAATCCCATTTTACATAATATAAATTATAGTTCAGATATGATTCTTTAAAGTTTATTAATTGATTCATGGTCAATTCAAAAAAAATTACTGCTCTACTCTCATTATATTTTTATTAATTTTTAATCTCAGTAATAGAAAATGTTATTTGATCTTAAAAGTAGTTTCAGCGTCTGAATATTTATCACTAATTACTTTTTAAGAAATAACTTTGGATTTTTAAAAATTAGTTTCTCCTCTGTTCTTCTTCACTGGCACTTCCAAAGGAAATATTTTCTTTTAAGTTTTTTTGCCCGAAAGTGTAATTAAATCCTATTTTCAATAAACGGGTATCGTTGTATCGGGTAAATCCTAAGGATTGCGAAGGATATTGAATTGCTACTTTGCTCCGGTTGGTATATAATATATCAGAAAGGCCCGCGTAAAGCCGTGCTTTTTTCTTCCAAAAAGAATAACTGAAACCTATATCCAAATCAGCCGAACTTTCTATCTGGTAAAATCCCTGTAAGGTGCTGCTTCGGTAATTTCCGGATATTTCAGCTTGCAGATTTTCGCTGAAGGCTACATTAAAGGAAAATTGATACATCCAAAAGAATCCATGCGGGTTTTCAGAAATTGAATTATACGAAATATTATAATATTGATATAACGCCAATAAGGTTTGTTGTAATTGAATTTTATCATTGAACTTAACAGGAATTACTGCCTGAAGTCCGAAATTCTGATTATTCCCTATGTTTCCAAAAGTGTAGCGGGTTTCCGCAGACCCGGGAACATTTTGCGGAAACTCAGAATAATAAGACTGGGTGAAATTATAAAAAGGAGTGACAATATATTTCTTATCAATAATGTGATTAAATTCTATGGAATGAGTGAATTCCGGGCGTAACAACGGATTTCCCTGGTTGGAAAACAATGGACTCTGATAGGTAATAAATGGATTTAAATCCCGGTAATCAGGTCGGTTAATCCGCCTGGAATACGTAAAGTTGAGCTGGTAATCTTTACTTGCACCATACTGCAGGTAAAAAGTGGGAAAAAGTTTAAAATAATTAAAAGTGGTGGTTTGTTCTAAGGTGGGCGAAAAACCTTCAGTAGCTGTATATTCACCTCGCAAGCCTGCTTTTACTTCCCAGCGATCTGATAATTCTTTTTGCACCGAAACATATATTGCAGCATTATATTCCTGATACTGAAAATCGTTGCTCAGATTTGTATCTTTTAACCATTCATCATTTTCAAAACTTTCAAAAAGGAAATTATTTTTTGCCCTGGTGTGGCCATATTTTGTGCCGGTCTCCCATAAAATATTTGCATAGGGTAAATTAATATCTAATTTGAAAGCATGAATTTGCGTATCATTATCAAAATCGCTCTGCAAGCGTTCTTTATAGTTATTTTCTTCAGCATTAAACAGGTTCTTGAAATTTTGATCATTCTGCGTACCGAATCCTGCTGAACTGGCAGAAAGTGAAATTTTCTTTCCTAAGGAATCTAGCTTATATTCATAATATAAATCGGCACTGTAGTTTGTAAATTTCACTTCTTCCCGGGTAGAAGTCTGAAATGAACTAACCGTGTTATTTTCACTATTTGTTAGAAAAGTCTGATTTATAGAAGGTCGATTGTTTTCGTTGATAGAAGTACGGGTTGAAAAACTCATATTTGAACTATTGTTTATTTGAAAATCAACCTGTGATCTTAAAACATTGTAAAACCGTTTCCTAGGCTCATAATTAAAAGATCTGTAACGCTGTTCACCTTCCGGCAATTCCGAATTATTGTACTGCTCTATTTCTTCGAAGGAATTCACTTTACCACCGCTATAGGAAACCGTTGTTTTTAATAGTTCCCCCTGATATTGAAACCCGGCCTGCCCCAAATATCGTCCATAATCGCCATAGTATCCTGTTAAAGCCAGGTTCCCGTTCCATCCCTTACCGCTTTGTTTTTTGGTAATAATGTTAATAATTCCGGCGTTACCTTCAGCTTCATATTTGGCCGGTGGTGTGGTAATAATCTCTATAGATTCAATATCTTCTGCAGGTAAGGTTTTTAGAAAATTACTAATTTCATCTTCATTCAGTTGCTGCAAGCGGCCATTTAACATTAGCCTGATTCCCGATTTTCCCATCAATTTCAGGCGGTTTCCCAAAGATGTATAGATGCCCGGAGCGCTTTTCAGTAATTCAAATGAATTACTGCCTGCAAAAGCAGGACGATTGCCAACATTAAGTACCATCCGGTCCAGTTTTTTCTCCAGTAGTGGTTTTCTAGCGGTAATAATTACTTCAGAAAGCCTTTCTTCTCCTGGATTTAATACAATTTGCTTCGAAGTTATATCTTTAGAAATACGCAGGCTATTACTGTAGCTTTCAAAAGCCAGGTGATGCACTTCCATTAAATAAGTACCCGGAAGAACTTCAATACCGAAGTTTCCCAGAGAATCGGTAGTGGTATAAGCTATAACTTTATCTGTTTCAATATTTTTTATTAAGACATCGGCCGCGAAAACAGACTCCCGGCTTTCAGTTTTAATACTTCCCTCAAATAGTATTAAATTTTGAGAAAAAGAAGTTTTCACTAATCCACATAAAATAAACAGGAGGCTTAATTTTAAAAATTTCATCGTATATAATTTTTGATTTGGTAAAGGTGGAAAAGCCAGATAGAAAAGACGGTTAAAGCTGGGTTAACGCAGGGTTAATGTAAATTGCAGAAGAGAAATGCCTGGTTATAAATTTTAGGAAATCCCAAGAAGATAGATTCTCTATACTTCTCCACGGTTAATGATGGGTTAACAATCATAATTCTCCTTATAAAATGGAAGAACTGTATTATGTTTGAAGCAGATTAAATAATATGAAAACGAAGTTTTTTTGGTTGATCAGCGTTTCCATTGTAGTGTTTATTGCGCTTTCTAGTATTCAGGGCTATTTAATTTACAATACTTATACCCTAAAACGCAATGCTTTTATGAAACAAACCCGGGATCAAATTTCAGAGATTGATTATAACCAGGAGCTTGATTCAATTGTAGATTTTTGGGGTGAGGAACTTAAAAACGAAATAGGCGATTATAAGAATAATCGAATTAGTAAAAATGAATTGCTTAATAACCTAAAATTAAAGACAGATACTTTATACCCACAATATTATCAGATTTATAAACGTGAGTTGCACAAGCGAGATTTAGGGTATGCCCTTAATTACAAAAAAAATATTACAAGTATTGTAATTTTTGGAAATGAGAATGATACAATCTTTCCGCTAAAAAATGAGAAGAGCTTTAAGTTGTTTGGTGCAGATTTTCCAAATGACGAAGGAAGTTCTGTAAGTATGTCCCGTAACTTTTCGCAATTTGATTTTATAGATCAGACCGGTGAAGATATTATTACGCAGCAATATAATTTAGAAGTGAAAACACAGGATTTGATGCAAATCATGGATCAAAAAAGCATAGTTTTCAAGCAAATGGCAGGTATTATGGCTGGCTCCGTATTTATTTTTATGTCAATGCTGGGCTTGTTTTATTATTCCCTGAAAAACCTTATTAAGCAGAAAAAAATAAATAGTATTAAAACTGATTTTATTAATAATATTACTCACGAACTAAAAACGCCACTGGCTACTTTGGGAATAGCTACCAAAAGCCTGAAGCTTCAAAAAATTAAAGAAAATCCGCAAGCAATTGCCCATTCCTTAGCCACTATAGACCGGCAGAACGATCGTATTCAAAAATTAATTGACCAGGTAATGAGCACCAGCCTTAACGCAGGAAATATACCGCTACAACATAAACAGGTTAGGGTGCGTCCTTATTTGAAAGAAGTTTTGGAAGATTTTAAAGCAGGTCAGCAGCATCGTAAGCTTTTCATAGAAACCGATTTTCATTCCGAAAATGCAGTGTTGCAGCTGGATAAATTTTATTTTACCACTGCACTTTTCAATTTGCTGGAAAATGCGGTTAAGTATAGTGAAGATCCTGTCAAGATAAAATTAAGAACAGCAATGGATCAAAACTATTATACTATCACTATAAGGGACCGGGGAATAGGAATTTCAAAAACCGCCCAAAAAAGTCTTTTTGAGAAATTTTATCGTGTTCCGCAGGGCAATACATATTCGCAAAATGGCCTTGGTCTAGGCCTGTACTATGTTCAACAAATTATACAAGCACACCACGGGGAAATTTCAATAGAAAGCGAACCGGGAAAGGGTAGCATTTTTATTATAAAACTTCCCATGGAAAAATGAAAAATAAGCATATTTTACTGGCCGAAGACGATGTGGATTTTGGAAGTATCCTCAAGCAATACCTGGAGGTACACCACTATCAGATTACCTGGGCGAAGAGCGGAAGTGAAGCACTTGAAATTTTTCAAAAATCCAGTGAAAATCATTTTTCCATTGCCGTGTTGGATATAATGATGCCTAATATGGATGGTTTTCGATTAGCTGAAAAAATGATTAATAAAGCTCCGGAAATTCCCTTTATTTTTCTAACAGCCCGCAAGCTGAAAGAAGATAAGATAAAGGGCCTGAAGTTAGGAGCAGATGATTATATAGTAAAGCCTTTTGATGCAGATATATTGGTGTTACGGCTTAACAATATTCTACGCCGAACACAAAATCCAAACCTTATAAAGAAGTCGTCCAAAATTCAAATTGGCAGTTATACTCTGGATACTGGCAATTATCGCTTGCTGCGAAACGGCAATGTTCAGAAGATCACAGAAAAAGAAGCTGCGTTAATCAACTACTTTTTTCAACATAAAAACCAGTTGTTGAAGCGGGAGCAAATTCTGAATACAATTTGGGAAAATGATGACTTTTTTTCCGGAAGGAGTATGGATGTATTCATCAGCCGTATTCGAAAACATTTTAAAGCAGATCCTAATATTTATATTGAAAGTACACGCGGGATTGGACTTACATTTCATATTAATGAAGAAGCAGAAAAGATTAGTTAATATATTAAATCACTTAAAATTCTACACTTATGAAGATTATTCTTTTAAACAGTTTATTACTTAGCTTGAGCATTTCGGTTTTTGCCCAGCTAACCCCTACTCCAACCCCCACAAATTCAACTACGGTAAGTACCTCTTCGAGTAAGAACAGCAATTATGTACACTCCGTTTCAAATAGCGATGAAAAGGGAAATGGAAATCTTTCTATTTCCATTAGCGAAACTGACAATTCGTATAAGTTTCGCGCAAATTTTCCTTCTAAAAATAATGCTGCTTTAAAAGAGCTTTTGTTGAATAATTTTGGTAAAGAAAATCTGGAAAAAAATGATGACGAATGGGAATGGAGCCTGGCCAGCAAAGGAGATGAAATTTATAGCATTGAGATTTCTTCAGGAAAATTACGAATGAAACTGGATAAAGAACAAGCCGCAAATAACCTGATCCAAAAGTTTATAAAAACCGGGGAAGATGTAAAACAATTGCTTTCCGGTGAAGAGGATAACCAAACGAAATCGCTTGAACGCCGGGCTGAACATTTGCTTAGGGAGGCGGAGCAAATGCAACGTGAGGCCGAGCGTTTAGAAAAAAGGGAAGGGCAAGATTCGCAACAAAAAGAGGTAAAGGCGTTAAAACTTAAAGCTCAGAATTTGCAGCAAAAGGTTGATAGTTTGCAGCAGGAGCTAAAGAAACTTAAAGAAAGCTAATGGCATTATAAACTTTGATTTCCTGATGAATAGTTGAAGAAAACTTTGCCTGTATTTATTTAATTTTCTAACTGAATCCATACCGGAGCATGGTCACTGGTTTTTTCCCAACCGCGCACTTCCCGGTCTACACCGGCATCAATAAGCTCGCTTTTTACATTCGGACTTAGCAGAAAATGATCAATCCGTAGGCCGGCATCACGTTTATAGGCATTCCTAAAATAGTCCCAGAAAGTATAAATTTTCTCCTCTGGATACAAATCTCTTATGGCATCAGTCCAGCCCTGCTTTATAAGATTGCTAAAGGCTTCCCTTACTTCCGGCAAAAACAAAGCATCCTCCAGCCAACGTTCCGGTTTGTACACATCGAGTTCTGTAGGCATTACATTATAATCTCCCACAAGTATTACGGGAGTATCCAATTGCAATAATTGTGAAGCATGCTGTTGCAGCCGCTTAAACCAGCGCATTTTATAATCAAATTTGGGGCCGGGAGCGGGGTTACCGTTGGGTAAATAAATACATCCAATTATAATATCCCCAACCAATGCTTCCAGGTATCTGCTTTGTACATCTTCCGGATCACCTGCAAGGCCTCTTGCCGTTTCATTAATTTCTATATCGCGAGCCAAAATAGCCACTCCGTTCCACTGTTTTTGTCCATGCCATATTGCATTGTATCCGGCATCAATAATAGCTTTTTCCGGGAATTTTTCATTGGGAGCTTTTAATTCCTGCAGGCAAACCACATCGGGTTTGGTAGCTTTCAGCCAGCGTAGCAAAACATGGAGCCTGGCATTAATCCCATTTACGTTATAGGTGGCAATTTTCATGAGTAAAACTTCTGCTTTAATTTAATTATAATTCAACTTAATAATTATTAGAAATCAAGGTACGCCTGCATATTTAAGGAACATAAAGATTAATGTTTTTTCATATTTTCGGAAAACTCCCGCAAAATTAATTTCAACTTTGGATCGATATAGTTTTTACAGAAAGGTTTCTCCGGATCTTTTTGATAATAATCCTGAATTGCTTCACGGGAAGCTTTAAATTCCCTGAATGGAATTGCTTTAGTGATAATTTTTTCTTCGAAATAATTTTGAAGGAATCGAAGTGCAATTTTGCCTTCCTCCTTTTGCTTTTGATTAAAATAATAGACTGCAGAACGATATTTTTTACGAAAACTATGGTTGGATGTACTGTTGTGAGTGCGCAAATGAATTTCTATAAGGCGATGCAGCGGAATAATTTTAGGATTAAAATGAACAATAACAGCTTCGGAAAAATTGCAGTTTTCACCGGTTGAAGCCACATAACCCTGCTTTACTTCAGTTACTCCTTTCAGCATCTGGAAAACAGCTTCTATACACCAGTGGCAGCCGCCACCCAGAGCTATTTTTTGTAATACTTCAGCCATTATTAGTAAAATCTTGGTTTCCAGTTAGTATAATATTGTAGTTCAGGATGTAGGATTAAATTAGATCTTTCCTCTATACTGTATCCAAAATAAAAAGGTCCTAAATTCGACCTCGCCGCATACTGCTGGTATTATACTTTCAACAACATTTAGAATTCAATATACATTTTCGCCATTAGAAAGTTTAAAATACTTCTGCGTAAATCAATTCCATATCGGTTTTTCCAAATTCATATCCGGGGCGTTTACTGGTGAATTTCATATCCAGAACATTCAAATTTTCAATTTCAGCAACCTTAAACATTTTCCAGCCGGGAATTTCAGGGTTTTCTCCCGTACCTTCTGTTTGATAAGCAAGAAGGTTCTCATTACCGTTTTTAAACCGGCCATACCTGTGCGGCTCCACCAGGCGGTAATGTTCATGATATGTAAACTTCAGGAGATTCCTGTTTTCTATCGCTTTAATAACGGTCTTATTCATATAATGTAAAATAAGCCTTATTTCAGAATTTCCCTATTCCTTTTCATGTTCTTCCAGATCCTTCCGAAGATCCAGTTTTCTAAACCCTGGGAAAGCAATTCCCATTCCCAATACGGTTAATAAAGTCATACTTCCGCCAAAAACAACCGCTGTCACTGTTCCCATCAGTTTTGCGGTAAGTCCACTTTCGAAAGCCCCCAGTTCGTTGGAAGAACCCACAAACATAGAGTTAACTGAAGAAACCCTGCCCCGCATATGATCAGGCGTTTTAAGCTGAAGAATGGTTTGCCTTATAATCATGGAAATGCCATCTGTGGCACCACTTAAAAATAAAGCAATCACCGATACCCAGAAAATATTCGAAAGGCCAAAAGCGATAATACAAAGTCCAAACCCAAAGATGGATCCCAGCAACTTTATCCCTGCGTTTTTATTAAGTGGATAATAAGCTGAAGTAAACATGATGAGTACTGCACCCACGGCAGGAGCTGCACGAAGAATACCGAAACCTTCCGGGCCAACTTTTAAAATATCCTGTGCGAAAACCGGTAATAAAGCCACTGCCCCACCAAAAAGTACGGCTATCATATCCAGCGCGATTGCTCCAAATATTATTTTTGCATTGTAAACAAATTTTACTCCTTCCAATAGACTTTTCATCACCGGCTCTCCGATTTTTGGATTCAGGATTGGTTTTTTTGGAATTTGTAAAAGGGCAATAAGCGCGATTAATGAAAATCCGAAGATAAGGCACATAGACCAGTGAACCCCAATCCAGTGAATGCTGAATCCTGCCAATGCTGGCCCTAATACAGCTCCCGCCTGCCAGATTGAACTATTCCAGGTGGCAGCGTTGGGATATACTTTTTTAGGTACAATAAGCGCAAATAGGGAAAAATTTGTAGGTCCCAGAAATGCTCGAACTATCCCTCCTAAAAAGATTAGAAAGTAAATTGAATACAGTGTAAATTGCTGGGATAAATCATCGATAACCCTGGGCCAGGTAAGCAAAAACAATCCAACGCTAATTACCGAAAAGCCAAGCAGGCACTTTAAAAGCAAGCCTTTCTTTTCTTTTTGATCTACAATATGGCCAGCAAAAAGCGCAAGTCCAACTGCGGGAATTACTTCCATTAATCCAATTATTCCCAGGGAAAACGGATCTTTGGTAATATTATAAACCTCCCACTCTATAACAATAAATTGCATGGTACGGGCAAAAACAAATGCGAAGCGCACGAGTAAAAAAGTACGAAATTCCCCGTAGCGTAACGCAGCATAGGGATCATTTTTAGGCATAGAAGAGTATAAAGATCATATTAAAAACTTACACAAATTTAGTAATATGATTCTCCTGCAGATGCTTAACAGTGGAAAAAACAATTATTTTTTTAGAGGTACCAAAACGCTTACAAGGCTAAATGCAATCAGGCTAATTGAAGCTACATCGGCATCATAATAGATACCGCTGAATTTTTCTCCACTGGTAACGTAGGCCCAGATAATGAAAGCCAGCGAAGACAAAACCAAATGCATAATTTTGGGTTTACCGGCTTCAGCCTGAAAATTGAGGTAAAGCGGAGTAAGAATAAGACAAAAAAAGAAAATACCTATTAGCAAACCTTGTTTTTCCACTATAACACTTCCCTCCTCCTTTTCCAAGAATCCCAGCATCGCGAGATAACCGGCAATAATTTCAGCAGGGACAAGGGAAGAAACCTTCTCCAGATAACTTTTTACCCTTTTTCTTTCAGGTTTTTCGGAAGCCCTGAAACCGTGAAGTCCTTTTTCTTCATAAAATAACCTGCTCATACGTGAGAATTTAATGATGGAGCATCAGCTTAGTTTACTGTTCACTTTATCAATAAACGGCTGCATTTTTTCCTGTATCAGCGACTCTTCAAGGTTTACTTCTTTTTTTGCATTATTTTCTTCAAAACTGAAATAATAGACGTAAGAATCGCGCATGCTTTCATTTGTTCGGTTTTCCTTAGCCACTTCTTTAAAAGCCATATTTTCTGAAGTATTTAACTCTTCCAGTTCAATAACGCAGCTTTGCTGTCTTCCTAAAAAACCGCCACTTTTAACACAATGTATTTTCATATAAACCTACTTTTTCCCAGCCGTAAAGAACGGCTTCGTGCTCTGGGCTATTTTGGCCATAGAGATTGATGGTAATATTTGCAGTTATTCTTACCAGTTGTTCAAAATTACTGTTGGAATTAAGCTGCAGCATGGCTTCATACCATATTCGCCCTGCTTTTTCCCACGCAAAACCTCCCATTTGTAAGGCTGCTTCGCAGAAAGCTTTGTTAGGAATTCCGGAATTGATGTGCACTCCCCCATTATCCTGCATTCCGGTATATTTGTTGGCATAATGATCAGGCTGTGGATCGGTGCCTAAATCGGGATCATTAACATAAGCTGTTCCAGGATTTCTCATATCCCGGATGGCCTTCCTGGTAGGAGAAGGAATAATAATCTCTTCCCCCATAAGCCAGTTCGCCGTTTCGGCGTCTTGCTTCAGTACCCATTGTTTTACGAGACTCCCAAATACATCTGCCAGATGTTCATTAATTGCCCCCGCTTCATTTCTGTATACAAGCCTGGAAGTATAAGAAATTACACCATGGGTGAGTTCATGCCCAATCACATCTAAACCTCTTGTGAATCTCCGGAAAATAAAATCATCTCCGTCACCATAAGCCATCTGACTCCCGTTCCAGAAAGCATTGTTATAATTTTCTCCAAGATGAACAGAGGAGATCAATGTAAGGCCGCTGTCATCCAGAGAATCACGATTAAATAATTCCCAGTAGAAATCATAAGTATTGCCCGAATAATCATAAGCCTCATTTACGGCAGGGTCTTCTACCGGCTCCTGCCCTTCCCTTCTTACCAGTTTCCCTGGTAGGAGATCACGGCGGTTCGGCCTGTTAAGCATATCATACACTTCACGATTTTTGCCTTCTTTATTGGTAAGTAAGGAGGCCACAGTTTCCGGCCATAATAACCTTCTTTCAGTACGTACTTCGGCGGCGGTTTCAATGTTCCTTAAGGCCATCTGCCGCACCTTTTCATTAGGAGAGACAGCCATAGCTTCCAGCATATATGGGGGTACAATACAATGTAATGAATGGTGGTTTCCACAGTTACAACTCAGCATCTTCTTCATTTGTTCGGGTTTTTAGTTTCCGTTTACATGAATATGTTTATAAATTCAAACATGTCCATGGCTACGGAATTGCATATATTAATATGAAAGCAACTTTTCTGAAAAAAAGTTGGGTGTCATAAAGTATACAGCTATCTAATTTAAAGAATATTCCAAAAAATTCTTAATTCTATCTCTTTTATTTAGCTGAAGTTTTAAAGTCAGGTTGAAAAACTCTCCTGTTATCTGATTTCATTTTTTTCTTAAGCTGAAAATATAAAAGCGAACCAATAACAGGAAAAAATAAAATGATAACCATCCATAACGGCTTTAATTCAGAATTAGGTAACCTGGATTTTAAAAGGTCTGTAATTGCCCAACTCCAGATAATAAGCAATAAAATTAAAAATAAGATTCCTAAAATCATGTGGTCTGTTTAACTCGGCTGCATACCTCCATTTATATTAAAAGTCTGTCCGGTAATATACCCATTTTTCAATATACTTATAGAAAGGCTGGCAACTTCTTCGGGTTTTCCAAACCGCTTTACAGGAATAATTTCGGGTTTTACGCCGCCTAGACCTTCTACCATATCGGTATCTATAAGTGCCGGAGCAATGGCATTGGCAGTAATATTTTCTTCAGCAAGATTTTTAGCATAATATCTCATCATGCCCAGTTGTCCGGCTTTGGAAGTAGCATAATCTACTCCCACCACTCCCCCGGTTTGGGCAGCCACGGAGGAAATCATTAAAATACGGCCCCATTTTTTGCGGCGCATAGCCGGTAGTACTTCCTGCGTTACAAGGAACCCGGATCTTAGATTAACTTTTATGGCCTTATCAAAATCCTGCAGACTTACGTCTTCTACCTTCTGCTTTTTGGCGATGCCGGCATTATTGATAAGGATTTCAATCTCACCTAATTCATTCCTCACTCTATTAATCATTTTTTTGACTTCTCTTTCTTCTGAAACATCTGCCTGTACGGCAATAGCTTTTCCTCCATTTTCCTTTATCATTTCACAAACTTCTTCGGCTTTATCTTCTGAATGTTGATAATTAACGGCAACATGACTTCCTTCTTTCCCGAGTGCCAAAGCTATTGAACGTCCAATTCCTCTGCTCCCACCAGTTATAAGTGCGATCTTATTTTTTAAATTTTCCATCTGCTTAAGTTCGTATTTATTACAACGAAAAGCTGTTATAAAATTGCAAAATGTTATTATTTTCAATAAGCCGGAGGCGGGAATTCCAGTATTTTGAAATCTTTTACCATAATTTTAAAATGCTTTGTAGCCATTCCTAATTAATTTTAATTACGTAGTACCTTCGGATATTCTGAAAAGCGATTTTTTGAAAAAGAAGATTTTGAATCCTGCCGTGGTTCCCGGTAATAATTTTTCTGAAGGTATTTGGATTCTTCAGAAGCAAAATAAAGTTTAAGAAACCTGCCAAAAAGAAACTGATATGACTGAAAATGACGATCAAAATCAGGGAAAAAAAGATGACAAGAATAAACAAAATAGTGGAAGCATGGGAAACCGTGGTGTTACCCGTCCCATGGCCGAAATGCAAATTAATAATGGCTCCGGGGATAAGCAGGAAAAGAAAGATCAGGATAAGGATAAAAAGAAGAAAAAACAGTCCCGAGAAGGTATGGATATGCCTATGGAAAAAAGAATGAATATGCTCCATATGCACCATAAACAGACGCTTTGGGTATATTGGCTTATCGTTCTATTGGGGGGATGGATGATCCTTTTTCCAATTACTTTCAATTATTCTGTAGGCACCGTTGAACCCAGTGGTGGACGAGAAGTCTGGCTTACATTAAGTGAGCGGATAATGGTAATGCGGTGGAGTGATATTATTAGCGGAATTTTGCTGATGATTTTTGGATGGCGGTCCCTTACGCCTAACCGTCCTGTGAGTTTGTGGGTTTGTTGTTTTGTAGGGATATGGATCACGTTTGCTCCCCTTATATTCTGGTCACCAACTGCGGTAGGTTATCTTAATTCAACAATGGTGGGAGCTTTGGTAATAGCTTTAATCATTCTAATCCCCGGTATGCCCAATATGATTACTTATATGAAAATGGGATCACAGGTGCCGCCGGGCTGGACCTATAATCCTTCAAGCTGGCCGCAGCGTTGGATAATGATTGTACTTGCTTTTTTTGGATGGGTTGTTTCAAGATATTTAGGAGCCTTTCAGCTGGGTTACCTGGATACTGCCTGGGATCCGTTTTTCGGAGAGGGTACTATGAAGGTTTTAAATTCCAATATGTCCCATTCGTTCCCAATTTCTGACGGGGCCATGGGAGCCCTGGCTTATACTTTTGAGTTTCTAATGGGTTGGATGGGAAGCCCCACCCGCTGGCGCACAATGCCGTGGATGGTAACTTTCTTCGGAATACTGGTAATTCCGCTTGGTCTGGTACATATTTTCCTGGTGATTTCACAGCCGGTTGTAGTGGGAGAATGGTGTACCTTTTGCCTTTTAGCCGCGGCAATAATGTTGCCTATGATTCCATTGGAATTTGATGAAGTAATTGCTATGGGGCAACACATGGTACAGGCAAAACGCAGAGGTGACAATATGTGGGATGTTTTTTGGAAAGGCGGAAAGGCCTTTGAAATGAATAAAGATGAAAGAACAACAGAATTGATTGAATTTCCTCAAAAGCCCGTAAAGGTTTTTAAATCTTCTGTTTGGGGAATGAGCGTTCCATGGACCCTTGGCGTATGCACAATAATTGGAATAGCAGCAATGTTTGTTCCGGCTGTTTTTGAGGTAGGTATTCAGAAAACTGCTTCTGATATTTTTCATTTAAGCGGATCACTTATTGTGGTGGTGTCCGTAATTTGTATGGGAGAAATTGTGCGTCGCGGCAGGTATCTCAATATTCTGCTTGGCCTGGCCATGGCAATTGGACCCTGGTTTGTAGATAATACCCCTATCGGCCTGTGCATAACAGGCCTTATTGCCGGATTACTGGTTGCAGGACTTTCTATCCCTACAGGAGTAATAAAGGAGCGCTACGGCTTATGGGGTAAGTATGTGAAATAACAGGTGTAACCCGAGAAAGTAAATTTAAAGATTAGAAAATGTTAGATGACTAATAAGGAGTTGTTTGAAAAAGTAAATAAATTACTAAATGATAATATGGAAAAAGGCGGAGGTAAAAACAAGCCTTTTTTCCATTTTACAAGGCCTTCTCCAGGCACCTATCCTTATAATTTTTTTTGGGACACATGTTTTCATGTCTTTATCTTTTGTTCCCTGGGAGAAGATGAGATGGCTAAAAAACATATCCGCAGTCTTTTTGCTTTACAAAACAAAGATGAATTTGTAGGACATATGATCTATTGGAACAGGTTGAAACCGGGAAGATGGACAGACATATTTCAATCTTTGCCCCGGTTAAGAAACCTTTTCAGGAGCCATACGAGCGCTATTATACAACCACCTTTGGTAGCCCAGGCCGTGGAACGCATTTATGAATCTTCGGGAGACAAAAAATTTCTGAAGGAGATGCTTCCAAAGTTAAAAAAATACTACAGCTGGCTGGCCGGTAACCGTGATTTTCAAAATGATAAATTGCTTACCATAATTTCAAGTTTTGAATCCGGAATGGATTGGAAACCAACTTTTGATGTACCTGCAGGTTTTAAACCTGGGAGAGCCAACTGGCAATTATTTTTGAGGCTTACAGGAATAGACTTCAGAAATTATATAAATAATTATAACTATAAAAGGATTTATAAAAAAGGATATTTCCTGGTGAAAGATGTAGCCTTTAACACCATTTATGCCCAAAATTTAAGAGCGATGTCCCGTCTTTGTCAAATAATGAATGATCCTGATGCGAAAGCTTACGCTGAACTTTCAAACAAAGTGGTAGATAGTATTATGGAACTAATGTATAACAAAGAGGATGATGCTTTTTATGATTGCTATGGAAAAGATAATGAGCAAATCAAAATTCTCACTCCAACTATTTTCTATCCTGTTATTTTAGATGGTATTTCTGAAGAAGTCCGTAAAGCAGTAACCAAAAGGCACTTTTTCAACAATAAAGAATTTCAAATGCCTTACCCACTTCCCTCCCTTGCAAAAAAGGAAGCCGCGTTTAACCCGAATCAATCCATATATATTTGGAGGGGACCTACCTGGATTGTCCATAACTGGTTTTTGCATAAGTTCATTATGATAAGGGGTTACGGTGATGAATCTAAAAAGCTGGTAGAAAGCATAAAAAACTAATTGAGAAAAGCGGATTCCGGGAATATTATAATCCGGTTACCTGGGGCGGGTTAATAGTAGATATGCTAAAAATGGAAGAATAACACGAAAATTCAAAATCACAAAAGTAGATGGCTCTCACCTGTTATTTTCTAATTGTTTCTTTTTATTCCTGTTGCGGGAATACGCAAAATTGAAATGAGGGATTCGGTTTAAATATTAAGGTTCTGCAAAAAAAAGAATTTTCAGGTGTGAAAGTTTTTTAAATGACTGTGAAAGGCTATGTAGAATGTTTAAATTTAGAACAATCGAAATTGTTCCCACAAATGGATCCCTTTAATTTAATGTGTATTTTTTCTAAAGTTGCTAATTTCTACAGGTATAGCACTATGGAGGTAGTACTTAACTAATAAAATTATGCAAACACAATGTGTACTTTCAGCGATTTTTATCCTGGAACGTTTAAATGAATGGGAGTCAAAGGCATGGGTACTCCTAATATAGGATGAGTGCTTTACTGCTGTACGTGTCAAACCAGAAGATTATGGAAAAGTACAATTTATCGACATCAGTTACGTATAACAGCTTATAAAGGAATAAATAATCAAAAACCAAAACAATGATGAAATCTAAAACAGTAGTAATAACAGGTGCTTCGGCAGGAGTTGGAAGGGCCACAGCAAGGGAATTTGCAAAAGAAGGAGCAAAAACACTTCTTATTGCCCGGGGCAAAGATGGTTTAGAAGGTGCCAAACGTGAAGTTGAAGAGTCCGGAGGACAGGCATGGACGTATGTTGCAGATGTTGCCAATGCTGAACAAATGGAACAGGCTGCAGATTATGCCGAAGAAAATATCGGGCCTATAGATGTCTGGATTAATAATGCTATGGTAAGTGTATTCAGTAAAGTTATAGATATGACTCCTGAAGAATACAAGAGGGTAACTGAAGTTACGTATCTGGGACAGGTTTATGGTACAATTGCCGCACTAAAAAGAATGAAAAACCGAAATTGTGGAAGAATTATTCTGGTGGGTTCTGCATTATCTTACCGGGGAATCCCACTACAGTCGGCATATTGTGGTTCCAAACATGCCATACAGGGATTTTTTGAATCTTTAAGAGCTGAACTTTTGCATGATGGAATTAATGTAGGACTTTCTATAGTTCATCTTCCCGCTATGAATACCACCCAGTTTGGATGGGTAAAAACCAGGTTTAATAAAAAACCTAAACCAATGGGCACAATATTTCAGCCGGAAGTTGCCGCACGGGCTATAGTTGAAGTTGCTGAATCTGGTGAAAGGTTGCGGATGGTAGGCTACTCTACATTAAAAACTGTATTGGGAAACAAAGTTTTACCGGCTTATCTTGATCACTATATGGCTGAAAACGGAATTAGTGGACAGTTGACTCCTCATGACGAAGATCCCGACAGGCAGGATAATCTTTGGGAACCGGTTCCCGGAGATCAGGGAACTTATGGAGGGTTTAGCGATCAGGCCCAGAATTACAGTATCTATGACAAAATCTATGAAAACCGGAAAACGCTTGGACTTATTGCCGGAACCTTTTTAGGTGCAAGCTTATTCTCTGCACTTACTGGGAAAAAGAATTAAAAAGATAATTTCAGCCTCTTTAGGTTTATAAGACAAAAGACATTTTCAATTATCATTATTTTTATGGTAATTGAAAATGTCTTCTGTTAAATAGAATTGATTTTATGGATTTAATGCTATCGGTTTTCTTCGTAAGTCTATTAGTCTTAGCCTCAGGAGGCTTATTTAAATGGATGGAAGATGTTTATTTAACAGGCCCATTACTTGCTATGCTGCTGGGAATAATACTGGGACCGATAGCACTGGATCTTATTCATTTTAAAGATGAGCTGCAGGCGGAAAAAAGTATTAAAATTGCATGCGAATTTACCATAGCTATGGCTTTAATGGCCACAGCCCTGCGTATACCCGCCAATTTTTTTAGAAATCATTTCTGGAGCCAATCTGTAATTATCTGTTTAGGTATAGTTCTCATGTGCCTGCTGAGTACCGCTGTATTCTATATATTGCTGGATGGCTTCTCTTTAATTGAATGTCTTCTGTTTGGTGCTATTATCACCCCAACCGATCCTGTAATTGCTGCCACACTTATTACAGGGGAAAAAGCAAAAAAGTATCTTCCACTACTGGTAAGAAGGACACTATCCTTTGAGGCAGGAGCAAATGACGGACTTGCTTACCCGGTGGTTATTTTGGCCATATTTCTGGTCAACAATGGTTTATCGGGCTTTCCTGCAAAAGAATTTTTGCTGCAAACCATTCTTTACGAAACTATTCTCTGTTCGGTCATTGCTTATATCGTGGGAAGATTGGCAGGTCTTTTTATGCACAGGTCAAATAAACACGGCATCATGAATCGTAAATCAATCTTACCTTTCAGCCTGGCCCTCGCCTTTATGCTGTTATCAGGTCTTGATGTAATGGGAATGAATGGGATTATTGGTGTATTTGTAGGTGGAATGGGATATGCCCAGTATCTTAGTAAAAAAGAGGATTTACAGGAAGAACGCGTCCAGGAATCTATGGAGAGGATATTTACAATTCCGGTTTTCTTCTTTTTAGGAATAGCCCTTCCTTGGCAGGAGTGGATGAAGCTGGGCTGGACTGCTGTATTTATCTGTATAGGAATTTTGCTATTTCGAAGAATTCCGGCTTTGCTCCTGCTAATGCCAATCATTCCAAAGTTCAGGAAAAAATTAAATGATATTCTTGTTATGGGATGGTTTGGCCCAATTGGAGTTGCTGCTCTTTACTATGCATTGCATTCCAAAGAAAAAACAAACCTTGAAGAAGTTTGGATTATTCCCACTCTTATAGTTTTTGCTTCCACTATTATGCACGGCATCACCAGCCTGCCTTTTGAAAGATTGTTTTATAAGTTGAAGAAACCTGATGAAGAAGGTTAGATATTAATGTATTTTATATGTAATATTGGTTCATAGAAATGTGCCTGATGAAATTACTATAAATCCTATACCCTTTTTATTCTCACTTTTTTCTTCTTCAGCCTGCTATTATTTAATGCATTTATAAGTGCGTTTACTTTTTTCGGCGGAACGGAAACAAAAGCGCAATCCTGCTTAAGTTCAATAAGGCCCAGCTCATCTTTTTCTAACTTTCCCTGCTTCAGAAAAAGTCCTGCAATGTCTCCTTTTGAGATTTTATCTTTTCTTCCTCCGGAAATAAATAAAGTAGTCCAGGCGGTATTTTTTGAATGGATATCGGTGGCTTTTTCTTCAATATTTTTAGTATAGGCATCCGGAATAATATACTCCGGAAGAACTTCCTTTTCGTACTGCAAAACGTATGCAATCCCTTCTTTATACATTCGGGCAGTTCGCCCGTTTCTATGAATGTACCCCTCTTTCCTATGGGGCAGCTGGTAATGAATAATAAAAGCTATTTCAGGAACATCAATGCCCCTTGCTGCCAAATCTGTAGCCAGCAATAACCGGTAAGTTCCATTTCTAAATTTTATAAGAGACCGCTCCCGCTCCTTCTGTTCCAGGCCTCCATAAAAACAACCATGATCCAGAGAATTCTTATTGAGATAATCGCTCACTTCAGCAATACTGCCTTTGAAATTGCAAAAAATAATACCTGATTCAGTACCGGTAGATTTAATAAGCTTTACAAGACTTTGCAGTTTATCCTTAGATGGAGATACTACAATCTCCGTTTGCAAGCCCGTAATTCCTTCCGGCAGGTAATTAATAATATCAGGAGTTTTAAGTCCTGCAAAAACAGGAATATCAATATTTTGTGTCGCCGAAGTGAGAATTCTTTTTTTAAGATTTGGAAGCGCAGTTATAATCTCTTGCATTTCTTCTTCAAATCCCACCTCCAGGGATTTATCAAATTCATCTAATACCAGGGTACTTATATTCTCTACAACAAAGCTTCCTTTTCTCAAATGATCGGCCAGACGGCCGGGAGTTCCAATAAGTATTGCAGGGGCATGATTTATTTCCAATTTATCTTTTGAAAAAGCCCTTCCGCCATATACAGCGTTAGCCTTAAAACCAGAACCCATTTCCCGGGTAACCTGCTCTATCTGAATAGCAAGTTCTCTGGATGGTACAAGAACTATGGCCTGTACTTCTTCTAAATCAGGATCCAGATTATCAATAAGCGGTAAAAGAAAAGCCAGGGTTTTTCCTGTTCCCGTGGGAGAAAGCAACACGGTATCTGTTTTTGTTTTAATGGATAAAAAAGCTTCCTCCTGCATAGGGTTGAGCTTTTCTATTCCCAATTTTTGCAGAATTTCCTGTTGATTTTTAACCGATTTTTTCATGTTTGCAAAAGTACATCAAATTTAATCGGCTAAAACAATTTAAAATTCTGGTATAAATGAAAAGCTCCTGCACAGGGCAGAAGCTTTTTTCAATTATTTAAGTAAGAAGTGTAAAAATTAGATTTTCTTAACTCTTACAGCATTCATTCCTTTAAGGCCTTTTTCAAGATCATAGGTTACCTTATCATTTTCATCAATTTCATCAATAAGGCCGCTTACATGCACAAAGTGTTTTTCCTGTGTAGCATTATCTATAATAAATCCAAACCCTTTAGAATGGTCAAAGAAGGAAACTTTGCCTTCTTTTGGTGCATTTTTATCTTCTTCCTCCCGCTCCTCTTTCTTTGGAACACCAATCTCAATTTCAGAAGCATCTATTTCTACTTTATCTGAAGGATCTGGAGGAGTATCGGTAAGATTTCCATTTTCATCAACATAGGCTATATCAAAAGAACCTCCCTTAGAGCTTGCTTTGCGTTCTTCCTTCTTCTTACGCTTTTCTTCCCGCTTTTTTGCCCGTTGTTTTTCTTTTTCAATTTTATTAAAAGTCTGTTGAGATTTTGCCATTTAGTTTTCTTAGTTATTTAATTTAGTGTTCTTAAAGTAACAAATAATTTTTTCAAATCAAAAGCCAGACGTGCGTCTATTTGACTTTTATGAGAAAATTAATATTTACTGAATGTTGCAAATATAATCATTTCTCTTCTAAAGTTGAAATATGTGTTCCTTGTGATTTTAAATTAAATATTTGAAGAAATTCTATATTTAATCTTCATAAACATAATGTTAACTTTCCGGATTGGTTGAATTAGTTAGCTCTTCTTTTGTAAATTCAGAATAACTAAAAAATTAAAGAATGAAAGCTGTAGGATTTAAGAAAAGTTTACCTGTTGAAGATGAAAATAGTTTTATAAATTTTGAAACCGAAAAGCCAGTTCCCGGGGAAAATGATCTGCTTGTTAAAATAGAAGCAGTATCTGTAAATCCTGTGGATTTTAAGGTAAGAAAAAGCGCCGCCAAGGATAAAGAACTTGAAAGTCCAAAAATAATTGGTTGGGATGCCGCAGGTGTTGTTGAAGGTATAGGAGAAAAAGTAAAAAATTTTAAAAAAGGAGATGAGGTATTTTATGCCGGAGTTATTACAAGACCCGGCTGTAATGCTGAATATCAACTTATTGATGAGCGCAGTGCAGGACATAAACCTCAAAATTTATCATGGGAAGAAGCTGCCGCTATGCCACTTACTTCCCTTACTGCATGGGAAAGCATATTTGAGCGACTTCAAATTTCGGAAAACAGTGGATTGGGAAAAACTATCCTGGTAATTGGAGGAGCCGGAGGTGTTGGTTCTATAGGAATTCAATTGCTTAAGAAGCTCACTCAATTAAAGGTTATAGCTACGGCTTCCAGGGAAGAAACTGAGAAATGGTCACGCGAGAAAGGTGCTGATGTGGTGGTAAATCACAAGGAGCTGCTAAAGAACATGAAAAAGGCAGGTTTTGCAGAAGTTGATTATATTTTGAACTTCTCTAATACAGATATTCACTGGGATGCTATGGCAGAATTAATAAAACCTCAAGGCCATATCTGTTCCATTGTTGAAACCCGGGAACCGGTAGATTTGAATAAGCTGAAAAACAAGAGTGCCGCATTTCACTGGGAACTAATGTTTACCCGCCCAACCCTGCAGACGGATGATATGTTCAAACAGCATGAAATTCTGGAAAGGCTGTCAAGTTTACTGGAAGAAGGAAAATTAGAATCTACTTTAAACAAAACCTTTCAGGGTCTTGAAGCTTCGACATTTAGAGAAGTACACAGGCTTCAGGAATCTGGAGAATCAATAGGAAAAAATGTAATTAGGTATTAATAAAAAAAGAAGTTCCTGAAATCTTATTCGACTATTTCGATCTTTAGTTTACAGAAGAATCGAAGAAATTGAAACAGATTTCAGGAACATTTTTTATTTATAGATCAAAAATTTTAAGAAATTACTTGATTAGTATTTGCTTTGGCTTCATAATCAATATATCCTTTTTCACCGGTAGAATAAAAAGTGTCTTCATCCCAATCGGTTAAAGGAATATTCTGATGAAAACGTTCTACAAGATCAGGATTGGAAATATAAGGTTTTCCAAATGCCACAAGATCGGCATCACCTTCATCAATTACTTTATTCCCTTTTTCCCTGTCAAAATTGGTATTTATTATAAGTGTGCCTTCATACATCGGGCGGTACCTTTCGGCAATTTCTGTCTCCGAAAAAGGAAGGTCGGAAACATCATTAAATGGTTCAGACAAATGCAAATAAGCAAGGTTGTATTCTTTGTTCAGCTTCTTAACAATATAATCAAATGTTGGGATAGTTTCTTCATCCATAGTCATTCCGAAAATGCCGTTTAAAGAAGGATTTAATCTTAATCCTATTCTTTCCTGGGGCATTACTTCTTTTATAGCGTCCAACACATCAAAAAGGAAACGAGCTCTTTTCTCTTTTGTTCCTCCATATTCGTCCGTTCTAATGTTTGAAGTTGCATTAAAAAACTGATGAAATAAATAACCATTTGAAGAATGCACTTCTACCCCATCAAATCCTGCCGCCATAGCATTTTTAGCAGCATTTTTAAAATCCTGAATTGTTCTTTTTATATCCTCCAGGCTCATTTCTTTAGGGGTAACAGTATCTTTAAAACCTTCGGGAGTAAATGATTTTGCTTCAGGATTAATGGCTGAAGGAGCCAAAGGTAAGTCTCCATTATGGAAATCGGGGTGTGACATTCTTCCCACATGCCATAGCTGAATAAAAATTTTGCCATTGGCTGCATGTACTTTTTCTGTCACTTCTTTCCAGCCTTCTACCTGAGCCTCACTATAAATTCCTGGAGTATTGATATACCCTACAGCTTCTTTTGAAACCTGTGCGCCCTCTGTAATAATTAAACCTGCACTGGCTCTTTGTTTATAATAAACATCATGCAGGCCGGCCATGGGTTTATTTTCCGGGTTATCTGCCCTACTCCGCGTCATAGGTGCCATAACTACACGGTTGGCTATTTCAAGATCATTTATAATATACTTTTGCAGCAATGGCTGTTTGGTTACGGTCTTCATAATATTTGTTTTATGTCATTACAGGAAAAACGAAACCGGCTTCAATAAGTGATTTTTCATAGCAATTCTCTTCCCCGGAAGCCGGATTTCCTTTCTCTACAGCAGAAAATTTTCCTGCTTTATATAAAGCACAAATTTAGGAGTACCGGATGCTTTAATAGCTTGATGTATGTTAGGAGGAGCTGTTAAATCTTGTTAAGTCAGAAAATTTCTTTTCGGATGCGACTTAGGCTTTCAGGTTTAATCCCCAGATAATTGGCAATATTATGATTAGAAACACGCCGTTCAATTTGTGGATACTGGTCGCAAAATTCGAGATATCTTTGTTTACCGGTCTTTTGTAATGCTGAAAGTACGCGACTGCGTAAAGCAACAAAAGCATTGGTGGTTTTTATTCGAAAAAAACGTTCAAATTTAGGTATTCGCTTATAAAGAATTTCCAAAGTATCTTTTTGTATTCCAAGCAGCATACAATCTTCGATGGCTTCTACATAAAGTTCTGCTTTCCTGCCGCTGAAGAAGGCTTCAAAATCACTAATCCACCAGTCTTCTACCGCAAATTGTATAATATGTTTATTTCCGGCTTCATCCTGATAATAAGATTGCAGGCACCCCTTTATTACATAATATTCGGTAGTTATTTCCTGTCCCGGTTGGGTAAGAAATTGTTTTTTATTGATGCTTTTTTCTGTGAGTACACTGGTAAATTCTTCTTCCTCTTCAGCAGTTAAACTAATATACTCGGAAAGATGTTTAAGGATTTCGGAATACATAAAAATGGATAACAAAAACTATGGCTTAGAATATAAATTTAAATAATGGTCGTGAACCAGTAATGACACTTACATTCATTCACAAATTAAATTTGATAATTAATGTTTTTTAACCGGTACCATATAAACAGGAATTCTTGTTTTCTCCAAAACTTTAGATGCCACTGTTCCCACCAACAACTTTTCGAGGGTAGAGTGGCTATGTGTTCCCATCACAATTAAATCTGCATTCCATTCCACAGCATAATCCAATACCACAGCGGAAGTTTCTCCATCCCCCAAATGATAAGATACAGAAGGATCATTTAAATGTTTTACTACAGATTTCATAAAATCTTCCGCAAAATTTCGCATTTCAGTGGCAAGATCCATCTCTGTAGCTATATTATAACCGTTGTAACCCATAAAACTTGGATACTCCATTCCGTAGTATCCTACATCGGTCACAGCATGGATTAGACATACCTTTGCACCCAGAGTCTTTGCCAGTTCATAACCCTTATTGGTTACCTGCTCTGCTACGGGATGATAATCTACCGCTATAAGTACTTTTTTCATGTCTTTGGAGTTTTGTTCCTTATCATTAGAGTTTTAAAGTAGAGAAATCATTTCTCTTCCTTCATTCTTCCTTTCCTGTGATTCTGGCGAAACTTAGAAGGCGATATATCGTATTTTTCCCTGAAAATTTTTGAAAAATAGCTTTTATTAATTAATCCTATCTTGTCAACAATTTCGGCCAGGCTTAGGTCGGTATTAAGCAATAACCCCTGTGCCATATCCAGGCGGGTTTTTTTCACATAACCATTAACCGTCTGAGAATATAAATCTCTAAAACCCTGCTGAAGTTTATTGGCATTTAATCCTACCTCTTTGGAAATTTCATCCACATTATGATATTTGGTAATATCCCTCTGTATCATCTCTGCTGCTTTTTCAACCTGAGATACTTCATACTGCCTTAACAAGGAACGATTTCCTTCATCCTTAAGGTCATCCTGGTATTGTACAATCTGAAGTGCGATAATCTCATGAACCTTTCCCTCTACGAACAATATATTTAGAAAATTTTCATAATTAAAACTGTCAATTTCTTTAAAAATATCATATAACTTTAAGCTGTACCTTCCATCGTAATAAAACACGTGTCGGGCTTCCACATCTGTAAACAACTCCTGAAGGTGTTTTTCCATACTCTTTATTTCGCAACGAATTTTAGACTGAAACTGGTCGCGTTGTATTTCCACACTGCTAAGATCTGTATTTATTCCGCCTTTAAATTGCAAAACATGGCCATTATGCTTTTCACTTGCTACAATAACATTTTCATATTTATTAATCTCGTGCACAGAAACCTCATTACCAAAATAATGATCTACAGAACCTTCCAGAGAGTAAATAAATTTTACCGGATGTACTTCACTTTTTACAAATTTTATTTTGAAATCTTCCTTAAATGTGCAATTGTAACGAATAATTCCAAGCCCATTTTTTAGATTTACACCTGTAATTTTTCCCTTTCCTAATGAAGAAGGAATACGAACAGAATATTCTTCGCAATTTTGCTCGTAGGTTATATTTAATTCATTTGCAATGTCTCTAATCACCTCATCCAGAGGCAGGGAATTTATTTTTATTGTGTTCAAGAATTTTAAATTTTATTTTTAAAATATAAAATTATAGTTATTGTTAAAGCAAAAAGAACATCTTTAACAAGAGTTTAAAGATCTTTTTATATCTGAAGGATTTTTTTATTATTACCAATTATAAATTGAAGGATTTTATTATTCCTCCAATTTTATTTTTAATCAATAAAAAGACATTACAAAAAAGAACCGCTAAATTATGCGGTTCTTGATATTTGTGAAAAAATGCTTTTCTTATCTTCTGTCCCTGTAGCCTTTTTCATTTTCCCTGGCACTTTCTTTTATATGATGTTCTTCAGTAAGCGTATGCTCGGGAGAGCCCAGGCTTCCACCAAAAAAAGCTGCCAGCGCTCCTAATAAAAGAACACCAAAGGCTATAAGGCTGAATTTTCCTATGGCATCAGAAATTTTGTCACTTAGTTCAATTGCTTTTTCCTTCGCATTAGCATAAAATTGCTCTGCACTGTTAACAGCCTCTTCTAAACGCTGCTCCCAGTTTGCTATCATTCGGTCGATTTCGCCTTCACTAAGATTAGTATTCTGAGTAAGATAATCTTTCAATTCTTCAGTTTGAATGTATTGTTGATTTCCCTGAAGATTTATCTGTAAATCCCCATTGTCGTCTATATTAAAAGAAAGATCATTAAAAAATTCTTCTATTTCCATAGACTTTATCAATCCTTTCGCCCGGGCACCAGTCTGCTGAATAGCTTCCTGAGTTTCACCAGAAGCATTTTCCGGTAATACATTATATCTTTCAGCCGTGTTAACTAACTGCAGAACCTCCTGTTTTATATTATCTAAAGTGAGATTTGCCTGATCCTGAGATTGCTGCTGTGCCTTATCTACCTGAACAGTTACCTGCCGGGAATTATCTCCTCCAAATAATCCCGATACAACATTGCCCATACCATTCATTATAGAACCTATTGTGGAAGTAAGAAAATAAAATGTAACAACTGCGTAAAGAGCCCAGGCTAAAAAGCCATGTATTCCTCCATCTGCCGCAGTTGGAAATCCAGATAAGCGCCCTGCCACCATTCCGCCTACGAAAAGTGCTGCAAGATTGGAAAGGCCCCACCAGATTATAGTTCCGGTACCTAGTCCTGCGAGTGGATCAGACTCTGTCATAGGATCTATGGAAGTAAGGCCAATTCCCAACCCCAGCAAATTTAGCAGGAATGCTACAGCAAGGGCAGTTAGTGCCCCAGCAAAAATAGCTCCCCAGGAACTTCTTCTTATCTTCTCTTCAAAATTACCTGTATTAGTGTAAGTTGTTTCCATAAATTATAATTTTTAGTTGGTTTCCAATTAATTTAATATTTTAATTAGGTATTGAAGACTATGAAATCAGTTTTAACATCAATTAGAACATTGTTTAACAACTTTTTTAGTCTAAAACAGTATTATAAGTCAGCCTTTCAAATTCTGATTTTTTTTGAAATTAATTACTTCTAATTGATGTATATTTCCCGATAATTAGATAGTAGAAAAAATGGTGGAAAATAAAGAAAGTAATGTCCTTGCAGAGAATCTTCAGGAATTACTGGACAGGAATTATGATGCACAGGAAGGTTTCAAGCAGGCCATGGAAGATACCGATAATCATGATTTAAAGCGCTTTCTTTTCTCTAAAGCTGTACGCCGGGGAGAATTTATTGCTGAACTTCAAAAGGAACTTAATATTCTGGGCCTGGAATCAACCAGGGAAGGTACTGTAGAAGGTACGGCGCACCGGGCATGGATTGGTTTTAAAACTGCTTTAGCTGGTAAAAATGATAAAGATGTTTTAGAAGAATGCATCAGAGGAGAACAGATTATTCATAAACAGTATACAGAGCAGCTTCAGGCAAATGTATTTCCTGAGAAAATTGAAGAAATTTTGCGGAGGCAAATGCAGGAAATTCAGAAAACTTTAGATGAAATTCAAACCCTGGAAGATCTTGCGCAGAGGGAATGGAAAACGGATACAGATCTTAGGGCACGGTTTTAAAAAACTTTTAAATCACAAAAAATAATTCTCTCTAGCTACCACTATTGCTTCACTACAATAAGACTGGCTTTAGCACCAGTAAGAAGGTTCCACTCCTTTTGAGCCAGGGGCTGACCATCAGCATCAAAAACTCTTAGCTCGGCAGTATTAGGCCCTGAAGAACCCTGGTTAAGAGCTTCAAATTCGATATTATTAAGACCGCTTGCAAGAGTAATCAAAATAGGATGATAACCGCTGCCCAGTGAAACCCGTGGCTCAACGACGGTGCCGTTAACTGATATTTGCACCTTATCACCATCTACAAATTCATGATCCCGGCAATAGATTTCCACAAATTTACCCCCGGTTTTGAAATCTCCCAGATATTGGTCGTTTTTATACTCTGATTTAGCTTCCTTATCTTTTTTCCATTTTTTCTCATATACACTTCCTGCAGTAAGGAGATCATTTTTAGTTTCCCGGAAGTCGAGCTTTTTTGGTTCCTTCTTAAGAAAATTATTATCGGTATTTTCTTCCTTCTTTAGTCTAAAGGCAGGAAAATTACCCGTATTACTTTCAGAAGCAGCAGGAATAGAAGTACCTATATTTGTAGAACTTGGTATTTCTATCTGCGCATAGGCTCCAGCTGAAAATATCATTATTAGAAGAGTGATGAGTTTTTTCATATCATTTTTTTATGCCTGATTACAGGGATTGTTAATTCTTCACAAAAATGTGGCCAAAATCCTGTACAAGAAAATAATTATAACTGAATTCCTAATGAGAGCCTATCGCTGTACTCTGCTTCCAGTTTATTAAAAACAGACCAAAAGCCTTTTGGTTCCATATTTTCCAATCTGTCGGACAAAATATTTAGATGAGTATGCCATCCCGCACAAACGGCAATTAGAGTATCCCTGTCTTTTGCAAGCCCCGTATGTGTAAGATAAAGCTGTGTGAGATCCTTTGTTCGGAATAATTTAAAGTTAACCAGTGAATTTCCGCTCCAGGTAAAACTGAGCAGCTGTTCTTGTTGCATTTCAATAATTTCACCTTCTAAAACTTCTCCATCGGCTTTGTCTTTAAATTTTTCAGGAATTGGGTCTTCCTGCGAAGAAAGATTTCTGTGCTGGAATATCAATTTCACTTTTCCGCCGGGTTGCAATGTCATTTCTCCTGAAGCCAGCCAGAGCCCTAATTTATCAGGATCAATTAAATACTCCCATACCTCTTTTACTTCATTAGGAAATTCACGCCTAAAACTAACAGTTCCATCATCTCCAACTTTTCCGTATTTATCCATAATGTAATGCATTTGCTTCCATGCCCAAGATATGAATAATTCCTGTTGATTGCTTTGGCATATTCCTCAGAAATGGACAGGAATATTTATTCAGAATATCTTGAAAAAATGAACTGTATTAAAGAACTTGCAAAAGTTCCTTAATTTGAAGGGAATAGCTTTAAAAATATTAATATGACTATACACCACCTGCTCGAAGAAAATTCCATTGCAAATAAATTTGTGGCACAACTTCGAGATACTTCCGTTCAAAATGACCGGCTGCGATTTAGAAGGAATATAGAACGTCTCGGCGAAATTTTGGGATATGAATTGAGCAAAAGTCTTTCCTACCAGCAGCAGAATATTACTACTCCCCTGGGTAAATCAAAAATAAATTTGCTTCAGGAAGAAATTGTGGTATGTTCCATTTTAAGAGCCGGTCTCCCCCTGCACACAGGCCTGCTTAATTATTTTGATGATGCTGAAAACTCTTTTATTTCAGCATACCGCCATCATCCCGACAATGATGAAAATTTTGAAATTTTAGTAGAGTATCTCGCTTCCCCTTCTCTCGAAGGAAAAATTCTTCTACTGGCCGATCCAATGCTGGCAACAGGCAGTTCTTTTGTAAATGTTATGGGTGCTTTAAAAACTATGGGGAAGCCTAAAGCTATTCATCTGGTTTCAGTAATTGCAGCCCGTGAAGGCATTAATTATGTGAGCAGGGAATTTCCTGAAAATTCACACCTCTGGATTGCCACAATAGATGAAGAATTGGATGAAAAAGGCTATATAGTTCCCGGTCTTGGAGATGCCGGAGACCTTTGCTTTGGTTCTAAGCTCCAGCATTAAAATGGATAACCAATAGCAAAATTAAAGACGGGGCTGCCAAAGTCGTAGGTCCATCGCTCTCCTTCCGGAAGGGCAGGATTATGCAATGGGGCGGCAAGATCAAATCTAATTACAAAGCTTTGAATATCTATTCTTAATCCAACGCCTACCCCAATTCCCAGTTCCTTCATAAAATCTGATTCAAACTGGCCTCCTTCAAGATAATCATTTTGGAACTCGCTTTCTTCTTCACCTTCCTCTAAAGAAGCCGCCTGTGTATTCCATATATTACCGGCGTCAGCAAATGCTGCTCCTTTAAGAAACTGAAAAATTGGAAAGCGGTATTCTATGTTGCCTTCTAGCCTTAGATTACCTGTACGGTCAAAAAAGCTAATATTATCTCCCTGAGCTTGGTAACTTCCTGGGCCAAGGGAACGCGTTCTAAAAGCTCTCACACTGTAAGGCCCGCCGGAATAATACTGTTTTATAAAAGGTATTACTTCAGAATTGCCGTAGGCATACCCATACCCTGCGAAAAGTCTGGTAGCTATTTTCTGTTCCTTACCAAAGTTAAAATGGTAGCGAAAATCAATATCTGCTTTGGCATATTGAGCATATTCCTGTCCTAAAAACTCCTGAGGTTCTTCTCCTCCACTGCCCGTAAGCAGACTTATACTATTTCCTGCAATATCCCATGTATTATTTAGGAAAAACTGGTGAGTTTTACCTGCATCTACCATCCCGTTATAAGTAAAGGAATATGTAAGGCCTGAGATAAACTGCTGCTCAAAACTGCTCTGCAAGAAAGGATTTTCTGTGAGTATGTCATCAAATTCAGTACTTACGTTACTTAATTTGGTATAGGCAATCGAAATTGGTGTTAATTCATGAGTAATATATCGGTTTGCATCCCACAAATATCCAAAACTAGCCAGAGCAGAACCGAGTGTAAAGAGATTGGTCCTGTTCATATAGTCAAAGCTGAGACCTATTTTTGTTTTCGGAATAGAATAATCAAACCAGTTTTCATCTATAGAAATTGGAAATAACAAGCGCGGAAATATCAAATCTGTACTCAGCCCCAGTTGAAGAGTGCTTAATCCGGCATTATCACCACCTGCAATTTGTGTTTCATAACCTACCGATCCTGTAATATTCAGAATTTCGCCCCCGTTAAATAAATTCCTGTTACTGTAAGTTACCGCTATTGTTGGTCCGGCAAAATTATTGGATTTTGTAACGGCCTGTAACTCTGTGCGTATTGATCTTTTGTTTAGAGGAGAAAGGTAGATATTTGCCTCCAGAAGTCCCAGGCTATCTGTTGCTGTAGAATCTGTTTCATCATACCTGATATTTACAAATTTATATGCACCAATAGATCCCAGCCTTCGGCTGGTATTTCCCGATATTTTTGGATTATAATAGTCTCCTTCATTTATAAGTATAAACGGATCCAGCCTTTTCGGTTTGAAAAATTCCTCACCTCTTATGTAATTTTTATTATCAAAGTGTAGCGTATCAAGCTGAAGTGAATCGCTGCCAACAGAATAGTTAGGATATACATTAACTTCAGCAATACGATAAGGAATAACAGCTTTAGGCGGCACATCCTTTTTTAATTTCAGAAAAAGATCAAATTTCTTTTTTTCGTATTGATTAGTATCGGCTTCAAAAATTAAAAAACCGGAATTAAAATTATAAAAACCTTCATTTTTTAAGTGGGTATCTATTCTTTCCCTTTCCAGTTTCATAACCGGCAAATCAAAACGCATTCTTGTTTCTATAGGAGAATCTGGTAAGTAATCTTTTATTTTTCTGTAGATAAGAAGTGAGTCATTATCCAGCCGGTAGTTCTCCAGAAGATAAGGTTGGGATAATTGTGCCCTGTAAAGGATACTTGCTTCCTTAGCCTCTTCATCCTCATTTATTTGATTTCCCACCGAACTATAGAAAAAGCCACGATTCTCCAGGCGATTAAGTATAAGGTCCTGAGTATTTACGGTTTCCACATCAGATAGATACACCGGTTCTTCCCCAATCTTTTTATTTAAAAATTTATTGATAAAACCCGGTTTTTCCCGCTGTGCCTTATAATGAAAATAAAGGCCTGGCCGCATTCCTAAAAATTCGCTGTTGGGAGTAGGCACTAAAACTTCCTGGAGTTCATTCCTTATTTCTGGCAGATCATCAATCTGGCTTGTGGTATCCATTTCAATCTCGGCACCTGTATATAATATTTTGCCTTCAGGAATAAATTTCTCCACACTGCAGGAATATGTAACGAAAACTGCGAGTAAGACGAATAATATGTAATGCTGAAATTTCCTCACCTGGTTCAATTAATTATTTTTATTATCCTGATTCTCATTGGCATTATCTTCCGGCTGACTGTTTTGTACCTGTGGCTCCTCCTCTTCTTTAGCCTTTGCTTTTTCTTCCTGTTGCATTAAAAGAGCATCCCATAATTCTGAAAATTTATTGAATTCCTGAGTGAATATTAAAGCAAGGCCACTAATGATTACCTGCCCATCAATTACATTTTCATATTGATTTCTACGGAAGCCCTGCAGGCGGAATTGTCCGTCTTCAGTTAAAAGATACTGCAGACTTACATTGCCAATTAATGGGTTAGTATCCCGGGGATCGCTGCTGGCTCCTTCAATATCCACCTCACTACCTACCCGAACAATTAACCTGTCATTTAAAAATCTTTTTTGGGCAGCAATATCAAGTTCTGTTCTTTGCTGTGGAGCATTTCCCTGATAATCGGTATAGCTGTCCAGGCCAAAATCAAGTTCCAAACCGGTGTCTCCCAGTAATTTATCCGAGAACATATTTAACTGATCTGAAAGCGCCTGGTTTAAATTATCTCTTGCAATGGTGGCAATACCTCCCGAAGTTCCCGCAGAGCCCGCATCAGGATAAAAACGGTTAAGAACCAGAAGCGAAAATACCTGTTTATTAAGCTCCTGTTCCTGCTCGTTTAGTTGCTGGATTCTTCCATATACCTGCCCACCAATTGCGCCCTGCTCGTCTTCCGGCATATCAAGACCAAAAGAAAGCCGGGGCTGGGTAAGTTCTCCATCAATATTTAGATAGACAAGGAATGGTAATTCCTGTTGATACCTTGATTTTTCATTTGCACCTATTCCGGAAATCTGAGAGGCCATTAAAGCACTCGCTGAAGTTTCAACATTATATCTAGCCCTTAAATCCAGGCTGGCATTATAAGGATCTCCAAACCATGTAACGGTACTGCCGTCTACTATTTCAAACCTTCTTGAAACAAGATTGTAGAGGCTCATTTCATAAAAGCCATCACTAACCTCATACCTGCCGGTAAGGCTGGTTCGGCCGTTTGGAGAAATGCTCATATCAAGCTCTCCTTCTCCCTGTACCTGAAACTCGTCTCCTGTTTCCGGATTTATGATAATACTAAAAATGGCGTCCTCGCTCACATTAATGAGAGCATCTATATTAACACCCGAGACTACCGCAGTTTCTTCTTCTGTTTGCGTAAGAATGGCATCAGGATCTTCACGATTAACAAAAACCACAACTCCATCCCTTTGTTGCATTTGAAGTTCTGTTTCAGGAATAACATAGGTTACATCGGTTTGAGAACCAATAGTAAGATCCAAATCCAGCTTTGGTAAATTAAGATCCCCCGTTAATGTGGCATCCATGTCAAAAACTGCGGTACCATAAAACAGATCATTATCTTCTTCGGTGGAGTTTAGCACCTGGAAATTATTGGCTGTTATACTTAAATCGAATGATGGGTTCAACAAATCTTCTGTAAGAATATCCCCATCCAGTACCAACGCATTATCCTCTAAATCCTCTATTCTGAAATTATTAAAATACAGACCTTCATTATCAAAGGTCATAGTTTCATTAGGAAGTGTAAAAGGGGCATCCAGCATGGCCATGGTAAAGGTGGCTTCGTTAAATATAAGCTCCCCGTTATAATCTGGATTGGCCGTAGTGCCGTTTATCTTAATTTGTCCTGAAAAACTTCCTTCCCCGCTACTGACTGCTCCCATGGAAAACCCGGCAAGGGCAGACATTTGTACTTCCTGAAGATCCAGCGTCATGTCCAGCTGCGCAGTAGTATCCTGGACCTTATAATTACCGGCTAATTCCATAGCTACTTCTCCTCCGCTGGTTGCGAGGCCAAAATCGTAATTTTGGTTTCCAAGGGATTCGCCATTCAGGCTGAGCGTACCCATATTCACATTCAGCATGTTGAATTCGTTTACCTCCAAATCTGCCAGAATCCCGGTACTGCCAAAAGGTTCCTGTAAAACAAATTCCCCGTTCATCCTTCCGGTGGCCAAAGTATCGGTTGGATTAAGATAGGTAAGCAATGTTGCCAGTTTAAAGTTTTCAAAATTGAGGGCTATATGCTCTTCTTCCACATTGGGCAACTCATTTGTAACGGCAAATTCCTGGTGGTCTTTATTAATACGAAAATTATTGAATTTGATGGATTTTTCTGCAAACCTGGCTTCATTATCTGCCGGAATGTTCCATTGATTCCTGTTTATAATGAATTCTTCAGGGTTAATGTGGATTCTTAGAGTATCATTTGTTTTGGAGGTTTCGGTTTGTACATGAACAAGTTGTTCCCCGTCATAAATAGATTTAAAATCCAGGTATAGTTTTTCATTTTCTATATTTCCATCAAGAATGGTTTCCTCAATATCCAAAGGCCCTGCGGCCAGGGAATTAAATCCGAGGTTAAAATCAAATTTCCCAGGCTCAGAATCGAGATTAAACTGAAGACTATCCACCTCAATCCCGGAATAATTCACATAAGGAACCTTTACATATGCGTTAAGCAGCCTTTCACTTTCATTAAATTGCACATTTAGATCAATAGTATCCAGTTCTTCGAGGCTTGTGAGAAAAACGTCGCGCATTATGGGTGCGGGCATGATCTTTCCTTTCACTTCCAGTTCAACGGGATTCATTAAAGTATCCGGGACATCAACATCATCACTAAGATAACTGCGGTAATGCCTTATAATTGCATCTACAAACCCGGCTGGATTAGTATTGGAATTCAGCCGTAAATTCAACATTTTATTATCTACAGCCATTGCGGTACTATCCTGAGTTATATATGCTGCAGCACCAAATTCACCTAAAATATACGTTTGATTATCATATACCACCACTCCGTCTTTGATGCTGGAAATTACCTGGAAACCTTCAGCAGTTCCTTCGTAAATTCCCCTTAGCCGGAAAGCCGTTCTCATTTCCCTGTTTGTTATTCCCAGTTTGGTGAGATTTGCTCCAATTACTTCCAGGTTAAGGTCTACTACCGGAGAAACAGAATCCAGAAGAACATCAGCCGCAAGTTCAGCGTTAAGATTTTCATCTTTATAATTTGAAGTGATAGTTCCCTGACCATCATTTATTTCTCCTGATAATTTCAAATCTTCAATAGCATAGTTATTATATTGAAAACTGGAAATATTGGTTTGCAGGTTTGCGTCCAGACTGTTGATATTTTCTCCTTCTCCTGAAGCCGTGAGTGTAAGGCTAAGAGCGCCCAGCTGTTCATTTTTAAGGATATTGCCTAAATGAAGACTATCTACTTCAAGATCTGCATCAAAGGCGAGTTGCCCCCTGTTTAAAAAACTGCCGTCAAGGTTAATGTTTCCTTCCGAAGTATTGAGCCTTGCAGAGGCAGTCATGTTATCAGTACTTCCTCTGAGATTTGCATTTAATTGTATATCCTGTGGCAAACTTATTCCGAGGCTATCTTCTTCTATTAGCTTTCCTAAATCTGTTTTGGTACTACTAATCCTGATTTTTGGAAAATTAAAATACATATTATCGGGATCTGTAGGATTTTGAATACTTCCGCTTGCAGAAATATTTGTATTGTTTCCCCAGTTAATATTTGTGGAAGGAATCTGCAGATAAGCCACAGGTCCTTCAATTTTTAAACTTCCTGTAATTTTTTTATTGCTGAGGTTAACAAGGTATGGATTCTGCTTCAAAGCAGGCTGGAATTTAAAAAGTTCACCTAAAGCGATTTCAAAATGACTTAAATCTGCAGCCATTTCAGCACCTTCCGGATTATTGATTAAATTGTCTATGCTTTCATATTCTGCAGAAAATGTACCTTCCAGTACATTATTATTGGCAGCGAAGTCAAAATTGGAAATTTTCAGTATTCTATCGGTAACCTCAAGATCAAAATTAAGTGCATTAAAATCTATTCCGGAAGCTTCGGTAAACTGAAGTTTATCCAGGCTTAATCCCGCAGATTGTCCTTCAAGGTAAATATTACTCCCGTTTAAAGTAAAATCATTAATTGCAATAGCATTAGGGTTAAATTCGCCCTCTTTGGGTATGGCACCGCCTACTAAGTAGGTAATTTCATTATCCTGAAGCAACAGCTCATTTACATTAACTTTCCATTGCGGCCACTGGAAAGGTTCAGTTTGATCTGCCGGTTGTTCTGTAGCGGCCGTTTCTTTTTCGCTGCTTCCGGTATCTTCCGTTTCCAGTCGCACCAGGGAATTTACCAGCAGAAAAGAATTAATATCAATGGTGTTGTCTGCCAGATCCATCAGCGCGTCTTCACTATTTAGATTCTGAATGTTCAGTACTGCCAGCATTCCGTCCGGAACAGACTGGTAATTACCGGAAAGTTCTTTAATTTCTATGGAAGCTACAGAAATAAGCGGCATAGGAGCACTTTCTTCATCTTCGCTTTCAGGAAATGCTTTGGTTTGAATATAACTGAAGTTTGTATTTCCAAGCCTGAAGTCCCCCACCTTAAATATCATGTTCTCCATGTCGGTCTCTTCCATCTCTAATTCCAATTCATCAAGCAGAATTTTACTGTCAATCCCTGTTACATCATCTTTATAGGTAATATTAAACTTGGAAAAATTAAAATTACCAAGGCTCAGGTTCATGGGAGCCGATGTGGTATCCTGTGCCGTAGAAGTTGTGTCTGAAGGTGCAAGGGCATCTATAAGAAATTGAAAGTTATAACCTGCTATTGAATCTTTTCTAATAATATTGGCGGTAAGTCCGTTCCAATTTACTTCATCAACTCCAATACCGTTGCCGCTAATAATTGGCCATAGCGGGATATCAGCTTCAAGTGATTTTGAATAAACAAGAGTGTCTCCCTGTTTATCTTCCAGGTAAAGCCCTTCTATACTTATATCTCCTGAAAAAGTAATAAAAAGCTTTTCTACATCTATAGTAGTGTTGGTTTTACCAGATAAGTTGGAAATAAATTTATCCTTTATAATGTCCTGTCCCCATGGACTACGAATAAATAGGATTATGAGAAGTAACAGGACGAGAATCCCTGCCAGTATTTTAGCAAGGATCTTCAGGGTTTTTAAAAGAATACGCTTAGTCTTTTTCAAATTCAAATTGTGCGACTTCAAATGTATTGCAACATTAAATTATCAGGAAGTTTTTAAAGTTTATATTTTCCTAAGTATAAACTAAATTATGTTAAAATTGAAATTGTTTTCAGTTAAGATGACAATGATATTTTTAAGTTGAATCTTACTACCTGTGGTAAATTTTCACACCTCAGTATTAAAATCCACAAAATTACAAATTGCATAACCATTATTAAGCAAAAATAGTCAAACCTTACATATAATGATAAATAAAAGATTATTTGCCATTAAATACTTAAAATTCAGGTATTTAAAATTATGATAAGATGGATTAATCTTCTCAGATGAACTGATTCTGATAATAACTTTTGATTCTGGCATTATAATGGAAAAAATAATCCCGACTCTGTTTTAAAATAATTTAAGGAGTTTAATTAAAATTAAATTTATGAAAAAAACTATCGCACTTACCGTATTATCAGCTACCATATTTACTTCCTGTGTATCAAAGAAAAAATATGTGGCACTGGAGAATGATTTAAATAATACCAGAAGTGAATTACAGAAAACCCGGGTTGCAAAAGAAGAAATTGAGGGAAAATATTCAGCAATTGAAGCGCGTGTAGCCGATTATAATTCTAAAATAAATTCTTTACGGGAATCTAATGATGAAAAACTGGAAATGAATGACCTCACTGCTATGTCTAATAAAAACAAGCAAAAGATGAGGGCAACAATTTCCAAGATGGATCCTGAAAAAGTCCAGGGTGCTCAAACGCTTGAAGATTCCATTAATCTTGCAGTATCCTATAATCTTAAAAATTCTATTTCTCAAGGAGCAGACGACGAGGATATTGATATTAGTGTAGACGAAACTGTGGTAATGATTAATGTTTCGGACAAATTGCTTTTTAATAGTGGAAGTTATCGTGTAAGCAACAAAGCAAATGATCTTTTAAAGAAACTTGCTGATGTTATAAAATCTGAACCCACAATGGAGGTAATGATTGAAGGACATACTGATAACAGAACTATGGTTGAAAGTTCTTACCTGCAGGATAATTGGGATCTTAGTGTGCGTCGCGCCACTGCGATTGTAAGATTACTTCAGGATAAATATGGCGTATCGCCGGAAAAACTTATTGCGGCAGGTCGTAGTAGTTATTCTCCCTTAGTTGAAAATAATTCTAAGGAAAATATGGCGAAAAACAGAAGGACTAGAATTGTAATAATTCCTAATCTTGATAAATTTTTAGCTATGCTGGATTCTGAACAGTCTGTAGCTCAGCAAACAGAGCAGAATCCTGATCTAAATGGAACAACAGCTGTAAAACAGTAAATTTCTAATTGATTATAATCAATCAATTGTATGAAAAAGGAAAGCTTAACCGTTTTCCTTTTTTTTCTTTGTTTAACGAGATTTTAACCCAGGCCAAATTATTGGAATTGCTTTAATGATTAAATTTATAAGTAAACCTAAAATTTGATATTATGAAGAAGGAAGTTAACCGACCTGAAGAAGAAAATAAAAAGAAAAAACCTGAAGATTTACCTTATAATCCTGAGGTCACTAAAGAAGATAAACAAGCTCTCAATGAAAAGGGGCGCAGTATGAATAAAGGCCAGGATAAAGAACTGGACAGGGACAGGCCTGTAGATTTTACCGGTAAAGATTTGGATATTCCAGCGAGTAATGATAATCTTCCTGACAATGAAAAAAATCCTAATCCCGATGAGCAAAACAGGCAGTTTAATGAACGTGGAGCAAGACAGGAAAGGGATAAAGCAAAGGATCATCCCGATTCACAAACAAAGAAGCCGTAAGGTTTTAACAAGATTTGATAAGGGGAAAATTCTAAATTTTCCCCTTTTGTTTTGATTATAGCTGACTGGTAAACCGGTTGAATGTTTCCTTTGCCTGCATTACCAGCTCATCCTTATCTATATTTAAAAGTTCTCCATCTCTTTTAGCGATTTTTCCTCCAATAGCCACAAATTCTATGTTGGCAGGTTGAGCGGCTTCTGTCATTAAATGATATGGTCTGTTTCCGGTTGAAAAATTAAGATCATTTTTTCTTAACATAATTAAATCTGCTCTCTTTCCCGGGGTAATAGAACCCGTTTTATCCTGGATTTTTTGGATCTTTGCTGCATCTGTAGTGACCATTTTTAATATTTCTTCCGGCAGTATTTCAAATTCATTTTTAGCTTCCGCATTTGCTATATTCTGAAGAACTTTTATTACTGCAAATAAATTGGCATTTCCTGAAAGTGCAGTAGTGTCTACTCCTACGCCAAGGCGAACTTTAGACTTCCTGAACCTGTTTATTTGAGGAAAACCAAAGCCTATACGCATTTCAGTAAAAGGAGTCATCGTTACCGAAGCCCCCGTTGAGGCAATTTTCTCTATTTCTTCATCTGTAACTTTATTTGCGTGAATTATATTCACATCATTATCAAGCAGGCCTTTATTATAAAGCTGTTCAATTTGTCCCCTTTGGTTAACATGTATATCGATAGGCATACCAAGTTCTCTTGCCCGTTCCCAGTCTTCCTTCAGGAAAGGAGAATCAACCGAGCGTGCTCCCAGTCCAAGGGCAATATCCTTATATTTGTCATTATTACTGGTAATCTCCAGTACCTGCTTAATTCCTTCAAAATCTGTAGGCGTATCCGGAGCCAGGTCACGATATCCGCCATAGGCTACCCTTCCCTTTAATCCTGCTTCTGCAATTCCTTCAAAACTGGCCATTACAAATTCTGGACTGCGGGCATTATGATTAAAGTCATTCACACAGGTAATTCCCGAATTGATAGCTTCAGCAGCAGCAAAACGGGCGGCCAGTTTCATGTCTTCAGGAGTATATAATTTACTGAAGCGTTCAGTCATTTGGAAGTAACCCTTTTCTTTTTCATTACCGGCCATGCTTCTAAGAAGAGAAGTCCAAAGGTGCCAGTGATTATCAATTAATCCCGGCATAAGAATGGCACCTTCTCCTTCTATAACATGAATGTCATGCGGAATTTGCACATTTCTGGAAATGGTTTTTATAAACCCGTTTTCGACTAAAACGGAAGCCCTTCCAAAATTTCCTATTTCAGGATCCATGCTGATAACCTGTGCATCTTTAATAAGAAAACTATCTGAAGCATCAGTTTTGGGGTTACCTATATCTTCTTCAAAGGAGAAGGCTTTAAAAGGCAAAAAGCCGCTGACAGATAAAGTCCCGGCTTTTTTTAAAAAATCTCTTCGGAATATTTTCATATAAAGGCTTTTCTATAAAATTAGAATATCTACTGAAGAAAGCCTAATAATACTCTTTATAAAAGAATATGAATCATTTCTTTTTTCTGTTCATAAGAAGAAAATGGTCCAGGGAATATTTACCGGCTCCCGTAATCAACAGCAGTAAAAATCCCAGTAGATAAAGAAAGGGAAGTTCCTGCCTGCCCCATCCATCTGAAATATGAACAATTAATGCCGCCGTTATCATGGTGCAAACAATGGGAATAGCGGCAAGACGGGTGGCAAAACCAAGCATGATTAGAACTGCACAAACAAATTCAGCAAAAACAGCAAAAGTAAAAGTAGTGACTTCTCCCAGGCCTATAGGATCCATAAAGCTGATTTCCTCTTCTCCAAAAAAAGTTATCAGTTTAGGGACTCCATGTGTTAACATAAGAGCAGAAATGCCAATTCTGAAAATAAGAAGGCCAATATCAACCTGGGAAAGATTAAGACTTGTGGTATAAGATTTTTGCATGGGAAATTTTTTTGTGTTTGAAAGATAATAAAAATGTGGAAACAATCTCTTCTTCTCTACTTAAATGCTGACATCTTGAATTGAATTTAGCATCTAAAAATTAAACATTATGTATTTCATCGATTTTATTTGTCTTTAATCTGATTTTTGAATGAAAACTATTACTTTAGCGCCAGTAATAAATGTCAGATCTTATATGAAAGCTTATTTCTCAATAGTATTTATTATTTGCTGCATGATTTGCAATGCACAAACAAGTGCTACAGCAAATTTCACAGCATCAGTTACTATTGTTGAACCAATAGCGATTTCTACCACTTCTAATATGAACTTTGCCAGTATAGATGCAAAATCCGGGGGGGAGGTAACCATAACTCCTGGTGATGCAAGGCTAACTTCAGGTGGGGTAGAATTAAAAGATGCCACAGGAGCTTCTGCTGCAAGTTTTGAAGTTAAAGGACAGAAAGGCTTTACCTATTCCATTAGTTTACCTGAAAATGAACAAATACTTACAAACGGGAGCGAATCTATAATCATTAAAAACTTTGTAAGTGATTTCACCTCCGGAAGCCTTGCTGACGGTTCCCACGTGATAAAGGTGGGAGCTACACTGGATATAGCGCCTAACCAAATTCCAGGTATATATAGGAGCTCCGGAGCCATGCCTGTTACTGTGAACTACAATTAGAATTGGTTATTTCAATCAATAATCTCTTATTATTCCTCTTATTTTTCTTTTCCTTAAAGGCCCTTAACCACCGATAAGTGGCCTAATCCCATTCATTTTCTTGTTAAAGCATAGCCAAAAAATGCACTTTAACGAGTATTACATGTATAATAACGATTTTATTTTGAAGACATAGGTGCATCAGTGCATATTTGCAGTGTTAAACAAAACAACCCAATTAAATAACACTATCAAAAACCTACTTGTTATGAAAAAGATTACATTTATTTTATTCGCTCTTATCGCCGGAACTACATTTGCTCAAAGCAGTGCTTCAGGAACAGCTACAGTAAACGCTGAAATTGTTAGTCCTATTTCAATCACTGACGGAACAGATTTAGATTTTGGTAGAATTATTGGAAATACAGCAGGAGGAACAGTTACTGTTGCTACAAATGGTGAAAGAACAGCAGATAATGATGATCTATTAGCACCAAGTACAACAGTACAGTCAGCTTCTTTTAGTGTAAAGGCAGCAGAAGGATATACTTATAAAGTCGAGATTCCTGAAGTAAATTTAACAGGAGCTGGTGATGCTATGCCTGTGGTGTTCACCAGTAGTTTGGGTAATGCAAATATAGTTGGTACCGGCGCGGCTCAGACACTGAATGTTGGTGGTGCATTAAAAGTAAATGCCAGCCAGGCAGAAGGAAACTATACAGGAACAGTTGAAGTAACTGTTGCTTACGAATAATAAAGAATAAGCTTTAAATTATAACGCCGCCCATTGTGGCGGCGTTTTTAATTATCAACTGTTGCCTTTACTTCAGAAATATGAATAAACTTGCCTTTTTTCTTTTTTTGGTGTTCGTTGTACCCGCAACAAAACTGTTTGCACAGGCTTCGTCCTCTGCCAGTATTACCAGCAGGGCTACAGTGATAGAACCGATAAGAATTGATAAATCGGTTGATTTGGATTTTGGAAACGTAATAAGTGCCTATAATCCAGGAAGCGTGGTGCTTTCCCCCGATGGTTCCAGAATTGCTTATGGGGTGCAAATTTCCAATTCCTTTCCCGGTAATGTAAGTCCGGCTGAAGCTGTGGTAACGCATGGAAGTAATAATTATTCTATTACAATGCCTGAATCTTTTACACTTTATAACCAGGAAAATCCCGGCCAGTCGTTAACCATTGACGAATTTACTGTAGCACCGGAAGAAGGATTTTCTGCAGATATCATTAAAATTGGCGCACGGCTTCACCTGTCTGCTAATCAACTTTCAGGCTATTACACTAATTCTACAGGTTTTAATGTGACAGTGTCTTATAATTAATTCTAATTTTCTTAACCTTCTAGTTCTTGTTTTATTACTTTTGCTTCCAATTAGACAAGATATTAACCATAATCCTGCCCCGGATATGAAAAAATTTCTACTTAACCTATTTACACTTTCTTTGTTATTTCTTTTATTCTGCACCGGAACCATTTCCTATGCCCAGGGAGATCTTATGATTATGCCCAAAAGGCTGGTATTTGATGGTTCTGAACGTTCGCAGGAGATAAACCTTGCAAATACCGGAAGTGATACAGCAGTATACGCCGTTTCTTTTGTGAATTACAAAATGACTGAAAACGGAAATTTTGAACAGGTACAGGAGCCTGAAGATGGACAGCGATTTGCTACAAATTTCTTAAGATATTTTCCCAGAAGGGTAAGTCTTGCCCCAAACGAGGCGCAGACAATAAGAGTTCAGCTCACCCGAACCGGAGATCTGGAAAATGGTGAATACCGTTCTCACATGTATTTTAGAGCTGTAGAAGAGCAAACCGCTCTTGGCGAGGAACAAACAGAGGAAGCAGAGGGTATATCCATTAATATAAAAACTGTTTTTGGCATAAGTATTCCTATCATCATTCGGGAAGGACAATCTAATACCCGGGTGGAACTGGACAACATAAGCCTCCAATCTAAAGATCAAGATCATACTCTTTCTATGGTTATTAATCGTAGCGGAAATATGTCGGTTTACGGAAATTTAAAGGTGGAACATATTGCCCCCAATGGAACAACTACAGAAGTAGGACTGGTAAAAGGAATCTCTGTTTATACTCCTAACCAGAAGAGAAATTTCAGTTTTGAACTTCAAAATACTGAAGCGGTAGATTTGAACAGCGGGAAATTAAATATTTCCTATTCAGAAGATAAAGGCGGCACTTTAATAAATACGTCCTACAATCTCTAAAGATTGTTTGTATAGTATTTATAGTTCCCCACCCCCTATCTTAATGAAATTCTCCCCTAACCTTTTTCGTCATATACTCTTTTGCGCATTCCTAATTACAGGAGTTCTGGCGCATAGCCAGAGTATTGGAAGACCTACAATTATAGGTGCCCCTGCTTGCCAGGGTTCAAATATTACCATAAGGTTTACAGTTACCAATGGAGGTAGCGGCACCTATGGCTTTACCACTTCCACCAGATATGATGTTTATCTGGGTACTGGTTTTAATTCACTCAACGACTACTCTGTAATAACAAGTTTTACTTCGGAAACAGCTCCGGTATATGCTTCAGGGGCCAGTGCAACCATAACTAAAACTATAACTTTACCATATAATATTGCTAATCGCACAGATTATAGAATTGGTATAGATTCAGAAAATCCTGACCCGGAGCATTATTCAATTTATGTTTCTGACCCGTTTCAGGTAGGAGAAGCCGGTTCCGGAGCAGATCAAAATCTTACAGGCAACGATAATTGGGTAGGCCATATTTACAATGGTCAATTTGGCACTTACCTGGGGAGGTACAGTAAACCTGCAATTTTTGATGAAAACTTCGGAAATTCAAGTTGTTTTAGTTTTTCTTACAACGGGCGGGCAGGTGTTGTAAATACTGAAACCTTCTCGGTAAGGTATAGAATGAGAAGTTCCCTGAAGGGGTTGTACACAGTAGCTATAGGCTCTGATGATGGAAGCAGGCTCAATATTGATGGAACTCAGGTATATAATCAATGGAGTGACCATGGCTATATCGAAAATCAAAATATTCTAATAAGCCTTTCAGGTAGCAGCAATCTTGTTTTGGACTATTACGAGAACGGAGGAGCAAACAGGATAAGCTTAAATAGCAACTCAAGACCTTTAATTCAGAATAACCTAACCCAAAATATAACACAAAGCATTTATATAGGAAATACCGGCCAGACTATAAGTGGAGACACTTATGAAACTTATGGCAGCCTTCCGGTAGGAATTAGTAAAACAGGTTCAGGTTACCAGTGGTATTATAGTACAAGTGAGGGAGGTGCCAAAAATGCAATTCCAGGTGCAACCGGTGCAACTTATACTCCATCTACCAATATTACCCCTTTTAATACTTCCGGAAATTATTACTTATATAGAAATGCAAGGCTAAGCAGCTCAAACAACATGTTGGCTGAACCCTACCAGGCTTCTAACGAATCTAATGTAGCCAGGATAACTATTGAGCCAGGTGCAGCCATAATCCGGCAACCGGAAAACCAAACGATTTGTCAAAGTAGTTCCGCCACGTTTTCGATACAGGCAGCAGGAACCAATTTATCTTACCAGTGGTATGCCTACAATGGATACGGCTGGATCTTACTTAACAATAATGAGAAATATAGCGGCTCTACCTCTAACACTTTAAATATTACGGATGTACAGACCAATATGAATAATTACCTGTTTCGCGTAGTAGTAAAATCAGAAGGCTCTAATGAGCAAACTTCTGCCAGCGCTACTTTAAGAGTCACGGAAGGGCCGGGATGGGTTTCGCAAAATCCGGACAAGGCAATTTGTGCCGGAGAAAATACTTTTTTCCAGGCATATTCTTCTGAAGCAAGCTTTCAATGGCAGGTAAGCAAAAATGGAGGTTCTTCATGGTCCAATTTAGTAAACGATTTTAATTACAACAATGTTACCAGCAGTAGGCTGGAAATTAGAAATACCTCGGCATCAATGAATAATTATCTATACCGGGCCCTGGTTTTCAAAAATGGTTGCAGCCTTTCTGCCTCGCCATCTAAGCTCAATGTTAACCCGCTTCCGGTTATTACAGCTCAACCTTCCAATCAAAGTATTTCCGTTAATAATAATGCTGTTTTTGAAGTTGGAGCATCTGGTAATAATATAAATTACCGGTGGCAGGCAAACTCCGGCTATGGTTGGGGAGATATTTATGATGATGCCAATCAAAATGGAACCAGCACTGCGAGGTTAATAATTAATAATGTACAAAATAACCAAACCGGCAACAAATATAGGCTAAGAATAACGAATAGCTTTGGTTGCAATATAATTTCCAATGAAGCAAGCCTTACTGTAATATCTGGTCCATGTGGAGACAGGGAAGGCGGCCAAAATTTTCAGGATAATCAAAATCTTACGGCAACAGATTCCTGGAGGGGCCATGTTTATAACGGAACAAACTTGGAAACCTATATAGGGTTTTATAATGAACCAGAAACTTTTGATCAAAATTTTGGAGGTGATGCGAACTGCTTTGAAGTAACCGCTAATTCCACGCCGGTTACTGTTTATACTGAAACATTTTCTGTTCGGTACAAAATGAATTCCAGCAGAAAAGGTTTATATGTGGCAGATTTGGGTTCCGATGACGGATCAAGGTTAAAAGTTGACGGAAATTTGGTTTATGATAATTGGACGCCACAATCTTACAGCGTGAAACCACGCGTTTTATTTAGTCTCTCCGGGGAAAGCGTACTGGAATATGATTTTTTTGAGAATGGTGGAGGAAATAGGGTAAATTTCACCAATTTGGTACAGCTGCTGGAAAACAGGCTATCAGTTAATTTTGAACAGCATGCCTGCCCGGGAACTTCTGCTAACCCCATCTCGGGAGATAATATTGGTCCATTGCCAACCGGGATAGAAACGGTTGGATCCGGGTATCAATGGACATACAGTACAACTCCCGGTGGGTCCCGAATTAATATTACAGGGGCAACTGCGGCAGGTTTTACACCAGATATTAATGCCGCCCCCTTCAACAGCCCGGGCGAATATTATATTTATAGGAATATTAATTTGTCCAGTAATAATAATGTTGGAATAGAATCTTATACGGTATCCCATGAGTCCAATCCCGCCATTCTTGTGGTGGGAAGCCAAATTTCCAATAACCATATCAGTTTTGGGGAAACTGGAGTAGTTTGTGCTACAGCATATGAAAATGCTACTCTTAGTATAGCCGCCCCTGCAGGCACTGGTTTTACTGAAGTTTTGTTTGCAAGCTACGGTACTCCTGGTGGTAACTGTGAAAATTTCAGTTTTGGTGCCTGTCATGCCTCTTCCAGTCAAACTATAGTTGAAGATTATTTAATTGGAAACAATAGTGGCCGCATACCTGCAACAAATTCCGTTTTTGGTGATCCTTGTGTGGGAACCGCTAAAAATTTATTTGTCCAGGCAGCTTATAGGAAACCTGTGGAACCCATTTGCAGCGGAACCAGCCCCGGTACCATTACCGGTTCTGCTGTACAGGGAGGTACAGCCATATCTTATCTTTGGCAGAGCAGTACCACCGGCGCCGATTCAGGATTTAGTATAGCTGCTGGAGAGAATAATCTTCAAAACTATAATCCTGGGGCATTAAACAAAACTACCTGGTTCAGGAGAAAAGCCATTTCTGAAAATTGTTCAGAAAATATATCAGAAGTGGTGAAAATAGATGTCTATGCTGAAATTAGCAATAACACCATTACAGCGGGAGATACCGAAATTTGTATTAATACCAGCCCTGCTGCTTTAACAGGAACAATTGCTGAAGCCGGAAATATAAACTTTACGTATAACTGGGAAGTGAGTACCACAGGACCGGACAGTGGTTTTTCTGCCGCTTCGGGAACAAATAATTCAAAAGATTACGCACCAGGGGTTTTAACACAAACTACCTGGTTTAGAAGAACTGTATCTTCTGCTAGCTGCGGAAGCAATATTTCCAACGTGATGAAAATAACAGTCACTCCACTTCCTTCCGTGGTTTTAAATGAACCAGTTACAATTTGCAGGGGGCAAACCACTTACCTAACCGGTAATTTTAGTGGAAATGGTCCCTGGAAGGTCACCGCGAAAATGGGAGCCAGTACGTTTACTTTTAATGTGCCACAAGAACAAAGCACATACTCAATTCCCGTAACGCCAGAATTTAGTACTATTTATACCGTTACAGGAATTACCGATGTTAACGGATGTTTTAATGGTGAAGATGTTTCTGTTTCTGTTAATGTTTTGCAGGAAACATCCTGGACAGGGGCCCGGGATACCAATTGGAACAATCCGGCCAACTGGAGTTGCAATGTTGTTCCAAATTTGGATATAGATGTCCGTATTCCTTCAGGATTACAAAATTACCCGATTTTAAGCAGTGGTATAAACGGTCTTTCCAGAAACCTGAACATTGAAAATGGAGCATCCGTGGAAATTGTGGAAAATTGGCTAAAAGTTGCCGGTAATCTCTCAAATTCTGGGCAGCTAAATACAGTAAGCGGGAGTATGGCCTTTGTAGGTAATTCTGCCCAGATAATTTCTTCAGGTGCATTTACAAACAACAGAATTAAAAACTTGAGTATTAACAATAACAGCGGAGTAACTTCTGAAGCAGTTATAGAAGTCACCGGAATATTAAAGGCTGAAAATGGCCATTTTGAAACCGGTAATCAGCTTACCCTAATTTCAGATGAAACGCATACCGCGCTTATTGATGGATCCGGAAATGGAGAAGTCACAGGTTTGGTGGATATGCAGCGTTATCTGGATGTTGCGTTTGGTTATAAATATTTCAGCTCCCCTTTTCAACGTTCCACTGTAGGAGAATTTAGTCCTTTCACACCTCTTACCGACCCGGAGACCAGCTTCTCCAATTTCTACCGTTACGATGAAAACAGGCGTATAGACAGCCTTAATATAGATGCCACCGGCTGGGAAGCCTATACCACCACTTCCTCTCCTTTAAATAAAATTGAAGGTTATGCGGTAAATTTTGGAGTAAGCAATGATCCTGTTACTGTTGAGTTAACCGGGGAAGTAAATAATGGTTACTTCAGCAGAAACCTTCAAAATCATAAACGGGAATATACACAAGGTTTTCACCTGGTTGGTAACCCCTACCCTTCTCCTATAAATTGGGATGCTTCCGGTGGATGGACCAAAACAAATATTGATAACGGGATTTACTTTTTTACTGCAGGGGATTCGTCACGCTATACAGGGACTTATACTTCTTATGTAAATGGTATTTCAAGTGCCGATGGAAAATCTTCAAATATTATCCCGTCCATGCAGGGCTTTTTTGTGAAAGTAAGTGATAGTGAAACGGGTTCCTACCCGGTAAACGGAACTTTAGGAATGGATAATGCGGTGAGAATTGTGGATTTTGAACAGGTATTTTTAAAATCGAGGATTATTGATGAGAAACAGCTGCTAAGATTAACCGCCGGTTTTGGCAATTCTGAAGATAAAGATGCCATGGTAGTCTATTTTTCCAATATGTACAATACAGATTTTGAAAAAAATATGGATGCTCATAAAATGATGAATACCGATACCCGTGTTCCCAATCTTTACAGCATTAGTACAGATGATAAGCAATTATCCATAAATGCCCTTCCCTTCCCGAAAAGCGGTAGCTATAAAAAAATTCCACTGGGAATAAGAACAGAAAAAAGCGGCAGTATGGAAATTCGCCTGGAGGATATTGTAAACCTTCCGCTAAACTTCCACATTTATCTTATTGATATGAAAAGGAAAATCGGACAGGATCTAAAAAATAATCCTGTTTATTCCTTCAGCATAAGTAAAGGAGTAAACAACAGCAGGTTCCAGTTAATGTTTTCCGAAGAAGAAATCACCGATCCCGCTATTGCTTTTGATGAACTTTTCAGCGTGAAAAACGAGGGAACTAAAGTAAGCGTACAACTGAATTTAAAAGAAGATCAGCAAGGGACACTGCAGGTTAGCAGCGTTACCGGACAGATCCTTGAGGTTAAAGAAGGCCGTGGGAAGGAAATTGTGGAATTTGGGGCCATTACCAGTAAAGGGGTTTATTTTATCAATTTATATGTGGGCGAGCAGCGCATTTCTAAAAAAGTACTCATTAAATAAGAAAACATTTATGCACATTCCTGGCCTATTATTGAGGTTTTCTTTGCTGATTTCGCTCCTATCCGGGGTGGCCAGACTTTCTGCACAGGAAAATCCGCCAATTCCCGTAAGCGTGGAAGTGAACACCTCCCAGTTTCTCAATTTTGGAGCTTTTACCGTTGGACCAAACGGCGGTACTATAACCGTAACTCCAGATGGCAATCGTACCCGTACCGGAAATATATACCTGCTTCACCTGGGAGAAACTCCTTCTCCTGCCCTTTTTGATGTTATGGCAAATCCCGGAACTATTATCCAGATAAATGCACCAGGTAACGTTAAACTTACCGGCTCCAATGGCGGCGAGATTTACCTGGATATAAATAGTTTTAGTACCGGAAATCTCTTTATCACCACTGTAAATCCACCAGCCGTTAATTCGGTTTTTGTAGGTGGGATGCTGCGAATAAGCAATCAGGCTGCAGCAGTTCCCGGCCGTTATAATGGCACATTCACCTTGATTTTTAATCACGAATAATAAGAACTTCAATTAATGGAAGGTAGTTTCCCCGGCTTCTTATTTTTTGAACTAAAGACAAAAAAGCGAACTGCATTAATTTTAATGCTGCTGTTCTTGCTATTGAATATTCCTAATCTTAAAGCACAGGAGGTATTTCCTGAATATGATGAATTGACTGTAGAGATCAATATTGCAAAAATGGGAGTTATCGAAATTCCTATTACCATAAAAGAGCAGGAAGCATTTTTACCGGTAAGACAGCTTTTTGATTATCTGAAGGTAAAAAACGAAATACGGAATGGTAAAATTTCCGGATTTATTATCCATCCGGATTCTACCTACCAAATAAATCCTGAAACTGCAGAGATATACTTCAGAAATAAAGTTTATCCGGTTTCCGCTTCAGACTTTATTGAGTCTCCTACCGGGTTATATCTCAATTCAGATTATTTTGGTGAAATCTTTGGTTTAAACACTAGTTTTTCTTTCCGAAGTCTCTCTGTAAAGCTGGAAACCGATCTTGAACTTCCCGCCATTAAAGAAATGAGACTTCAAAAAATGAGGGAGAACCTGGACCAGGTTACAGGAGTAATTAAACCCGACACCAGTATTGCACGAAATTATCCCTTTTTAAAAGCGGGAACATTGGATTGGGGTGTAGTTACCACTCAACAGGAGAACCTGGAAAACGACAACAGGTTTACTCTTGGGCTTGGTACGATGTTTCTTGGTGGGGAGACTAACCTGCTGTTAAATTACTCCACCAGGGTTCCTTTTGATTCCCGAAACCAGTTCTACCAGTGGCGGTATATTAATAACACTAACAAAATTTTCAAACAAGTCTCTGTTGGACGAATTTTTACCAGGGCTACTTCTTCGCTTTTTGCTCCCGTGGCCGGGGTGCAGGTGAGCAACACACCAATGCAGAACCGCAGGTCTTTTGGGAGCTATATTTTAAGTGATTATACTGAACCGCGCTGGACGGTGGAGCTGTATGTAAATAATGTACTGATTAATTTTACTGAAGCTGACGCTTCCGGTTTTTATACTTTTGAAGTTCCGCTGATGTATGGAAGTACAGCCGTGAGCCTTCGATTTTATGGCCCATGGGGAGAGGAACGTATAGAAGAGCGGGTGATAAATATTCCTTATAATTTTGTTCCTAAGGAAGAACTGGAATACACACTTAGCGCGGGAGTGGTAGAAGATGAAGATAACAGGCGGTTTTCACGGCTAGATCTTAATTATGGATTAAGTAACGGGATCACTATTGGAGGTGGTGCCGAATATCTATCTGAAGTACAGAGTGGTGAGATAATGCCATTTATAAGTTCCTCCATGCGCCTGGCCCCTAACCTGCTTTTTTCCGGAGAATACATGTATGGTGTAAAAGGAGAAGGAATATTAAGCTATCAGGCTCCCAGAAACCTTCAGATAGATTTGAATTACGCAAAGTACCATGAAGACCAGACAGCGATAAATTATAATTATCTGGAAGAGCGGAAAATAAGTTTTTCTGCTCCTATCCGTACCAAAAGATTTTCCCTGTTCAGCAGGTTTAGTATCAACCAGATAATTATGCCGGCAACTGAATTTACCACGGCCCAGCTCCTGTTGTCCGGTGCAGTAATGGGTATCAGCACTAATTTCACTACCTATGGGATCTATAACGACAGGACTAAAGATCCAACTGTTTACAGTACCTTGTCGCAAACCTACCGCCTGCCCTATCAGATCTTACTTTCTCCACAGCTCCAGTACGATTTTAGCAGGCAGCAGGTGAATAATGCTATTTTGGAAGCAGAGCGGCCTGTATTTCAAGGTGGGTTTGTAAACATGGCTTATGAGAGCAATTTTATTAGTGATGCACATATTTTTGAAATCGGTTTAAGGTACACCTTCAATTTTGCACAGACATCCCTTAATTCGCGTATAGGCAACAAAAATACTTCTTATGTACAATCGGCGCGGGGCAGCTTTATGCTGGATGATAATACCGGGCACGTGATTGCAAGTCATCGTACCGCCATTTCTAAAGCCGCACTAACTATTCTCCCATTCCTGGATTATAATAGGAACGGAATTAAAGATCCTATGGAACCTGGTGTCCCGGGGATGAAACTTAAAAATCCCGGTATGCTTTCATACAATGAAGACAGGACTATTCTACGTATTAGCGAACTACAGCCTTACATAGATATTCTACTGGAAATTGATCCGACCAGTCTGGATAATATTGCATGGAAAATTCCCAATCCAAAAATCAGGGTAACTACTATTCCCAATCAGTTTACTGAAATTCAGGTACCGGTGGAAATAATGGGAGAAGTGGCAGGAATGGTTTATTTAAAGCAGGGAAGTAATATTGAAGGACAGGGAAGAATAATTATAAATATTTTTGATGAAAAAGGTAATCGTGCTGCCCGGATACTTAGTGAAGGAGACGGTTATTTTACCTATCTGGGATTAAAACCAGGAGATTATACTGCAAAAATTGACACTGAACAATTAGAAAAACTGGGTTATAAGGCATCACCCGAAGAAAAAGCTTTTGAAATACAGGTTGATGAATACGGCGATATTGTGGATTCACTGGAATTTATTTTAGAAAAATCGGATACGCAGTAAAATTTACATTATGCTAAAAACTGAATTTTAGAGACTTCATCTTGAGTTTTTAAGACAGAAGCAAAACCACTTAGCTCCCATAGTTTCGAGACAAAAACAAGATTACTTTACTGCAAGACCTCTTTCGGCTACCGCAAATCCAGTAATCACCATACAATTAGCAATGAAAGAAAAGCCTGAATCTTTAGCTTCAGAATAAGAAAAAAGTAGTAGCACAATACCTGTTAATACTGCAGAGATTAGTTGGATATCCATTAATTATCCAGCCAATCTGTGTGAAAAAATTCTCCCCGGGCTTTATCAGTTCGTTCATAAGTATGAGCGCCAAAATAATCCCTCTGCGCCTGTATCATATTTGCTGAAGATTGGGCAGAAGTGAAACTATGCAGGTAATTTACTGCAGAAGACATTAACGGCATGGGGAAACCTGCATTTATGGCATTTCCTACAATCTGGTTTAAATGCGGCTGGTATTCTTTTATCCGCTTTGATATTTCTTTATTCATCAAGAGGTTTTTAGACGGAGAATGTTTTAGTAATTCAATAAGTTCCTCCATTAATTGCGACCTGATAATACAGCCATTGGTCCAGATACGGGCAATTTCAGATAAGTTAAGATTCCAGTTATAGCTTTTTGAAGCTTCCAAAAGTAGATCAAAACCTATGGCGTGGTTAATAATACTGCCGGCTTTAAAAGCATTGAATAATCCTTCTGAAATTTCTTCTACAGAGGTGAAAGCTTGTTGATTGTTCCCATACATTTCCACGGCTTGCGTTCTTTCCTGCTTTTTTCCGGAAATGTTCCTGGCAAGTACAGCCGCGGTAATGGTATCTAAAGGTACACCCAGTTCCAGGGCAGCGTTTGTAGACCAACCACCTGTTCCTTTTTGTTTGGCAGCATCAAGGATTTTGTCTATAAGAAAGCCATTGTCTTCTCTCTTTCTAAGAATATCTACGGATATTTCAAGAAGAAAACTTTTCATATCCCTGTTCCAGTTTTCAAAAATTGAAGCTATTTCTTCCGGAGAGGCTTTTGCGCCAAATCTCAAGAGGTGATAAGCTTCTGAAATCAACTGCATTTCTCCATATTCTACACCATTATGCAGCATTTTCACAAAATGTCCTGCTCCGTTAGGTCCCACATGAGTACAGCAGGGATCACCATTTTTATCACGGGCAGCAATGGTTTCTAATATGCCTCCCACACGATTATAGGCTTCATCTGACCCACCGGGCATAATGGAAGGTCCCTTCCTGGCTCCTTCTTCCCCACCCGAAATACCGGCTCCCATAAATAAGATACCTTGTTTTTTCAATTCTTTTTCTCTCCTGATAGTATCTTTATAATGGGAGTTTCCACCATCTATAATAAGATCGTCTTCATTTAAAAACGGCTGTAAACTTTCTATAACCAAATCTACGGCAGGGCCGGCATTTACCATCAGAATAATATTACGGGGCCGTTCCAAACTGGTCATAAATTTTTCCATATTATCAAACCAGGGAAAATCGTAAATGGACTTGTTTTCTGCAGCAAAATTTTTAGCAATATCTACCTCCAGCTCTTCCACATGCCGGTTAAACACAGAAACATCAACTCCTTTAGTTGCCAGGTTTATAGCCAGACTTTTACCCATAACTCCCAGGCCAACCAGGCCAACAGGAGCTTTACTGTTTCCCTGCAGCTTTGCAAGAATGGCCGCCATAATTTCTTCAACGGAACCATCTACATTTATATGAAAACCATACTTGGGCATTTCAAGGGTATCAAATTGGGATCTTAGCAATTCAGGTTTAAAGTAATGGTCTTTCCTGGCTGAAAGTCTTTTATGAATAACATCATATTCACTGTGAAGAAAAATCCATGTGATATTTTGTTTGGGAACCGATTGAAGCTGCTTCCTATACTCTTCCTTTAAAGCAGAACAAGCTAAAACAGCGCCACTATTTTTTTCCCATTCCAGAATGTTTGAAGCAAGGGTCTCCAGCCATTCTTCACGATCCTCATCTTTTAGCGCAATTCCATTCTTCATTTTCTCACGGTTAATACCGGGATGAAAATCATCGGCATCATAAAATTTTAAACCTAATTCTTCTGCCAAAAGTTTTCCTATGGTGGTTTTGCCCACTCCCGAAACTCCCATTACAATATAAACCTGCATAACTTTTACTGATTATAATTAACCTTCTGTATTTTTAATTTTCTTAATTCAGCGCCTAATTTAAAAGTTACCGTGTCCCCCAGCCTTTTACCGGTTAAGGCTCGGGCAATAGGAGCAACAAAAGCAATTTTCTGCTTTTTCACATCTGCCTCATCCACTCCTACAATCTGAAATTTTTGTTCCTGATTTTTATCCAGGTCTAAAAACGCTACTTCCGCTCCAAAGCGCACCTCGTCCTGCACCTGTTCACCAGGTTCCAGTACGCGTGCAGAATTAATCCGCTCTTTCAGAAGATTTAATTTACCATCAATTAAAGCCTGGCTCCGTCTCTTTTCCGTATCATCCTCAATTTCAAGCGAAGCCCTGTTTTGTTCCAGTTCATTTTTCTCATCCAGTAATTGTTGCAATCCCGCAGGTGTTACATAATTGGTTACACCTGCGGGCAATGCCGCTCTTGGAGGTATAATAGGTGCTTCTTCCTGGTCTTCTTCTTTTACAAATCCTCTGCTCATGTGATTTTAATTATCTATTTAACAAGTTACTCAAATTTTGCCTAAGAGAAAATCTGAAAACCTCCGGAATTTCAGAGGACGAAAGAAATGGTTAATTTTACACCATAACTTTTATTCTTCATGTCGAATCAAAAAAATCTGCTTGTTGTTGGCTATGTCTGGCCCGAGCCTGCTTCTTCTGCCGCGGGAAGCCGAATGATGCAGCTTCTGGACTTCTTTTTAGCAGAAAACTATTCAATTGTCTTTGCCACCACAGCAGTACCCACTCCTTTTATGGCCAATTTGAAGAAGATGGGCATTGCTACGAAAAACATCAAATTGAATGATCCTTCTTTTGATGATTTTCTGATGAAAATAAAGCCTCAAATTGTGCTTTTTGACCGTTTTATGATGGAGGAACAATTTGGTTGGCGGGTAGATAAAATTTGTCCTGAGGCACTGAAAATTTTAGACACCGAAGACCTTCATTTCCTAAGAGACGCAAGAATGCAGGCCTGGAAAAGACAAATTTTGCCTGAAGAAATATTTTTTGATTCCGATCTTACAAAAAGGGAAATAGCCGCAATCTACAGGTGCGACCTTTCCCTAATTATTTCTGAAGTGGAGATGGATTTACTTATCACTGACTTCAAAATTGATAAAAACCTGCTGCTGTATCTGCCGTTTTTTTTAGAAGGTATTTCTGAAGAAGAAATAAAGAATTTGCCTGATTTTAATTCCAGGAGTCATTTTTTGAGCATTGGTAATTTTAAACACGAACCTAACTGGAACGCTGTGCTTCAATTAAAAAAAGAAATCTGGCCGCTCATAAGGCAAAAACTGCCAAAAGCTGAACTTCATATCTACGGTGCTTATCCTACGCAAAAAGTACTGGACCTTCATCATAAAGCTTCGGGATTTTTAGTAAAGGGACGTGCAGAAAATGCATATGAAGTAATGAAAAATGCCAAAATATGTCTTGCCCCTCTTCAATTTGGCGCGGGCTTAAAAGGTAAATTTATAGATGCCATGCAATGTGGAACTCCTTCTGTAACCACTTCTGTGGGTGCTGAAGGAATAGCCGGTAATTTTCCCTGGAACGGCTTTATTGAAAATAAAACGAAAGATTTTGCTGAGAAAGCTGTTGGTTTATATCAAAATGAAAAGCAATGGATAAAAGCACAGAGAAATGGTTTTTCCATTATTAATCAGCGGTTTTCAAAACAAATTTTTGAACAGGAATTAATTGGGAAAATAAATGAATTAAATAAAAATCTACTTCAGCATAGAAGAAAGAATTTTACGGGGGCCATGCTGAAGCATCACCTTCATAAAAGCACTTATTTTATGTCAAGGTTTATAGAGGAAAAAAACAGGAAAACCGCCGACTAATGCCGACGGTTTTTCACTACACAAAAATGAACATTCATTAAAAATGCTCGCTAACAGAATGTTTAAGCTGTTTCAGATATTAAGGAGGTACTAAAAAGTTTTTCATTCAGTTTTCTAAGTGTGGCTATTTTATTTTCAGTATCTACAAGAAGTGAAATATTATTACTACTTCCTCCATAAGAAATCATCCTTACAGGAATGTCATTTAAAAGTTCAAAAAGCCTGTAGGTGTGCTTATCTTCTATTACAGATTCTCCCACCACGCAAATTATACTATGATTTTTTTCAACAGTAATTTCTGCATAAGAATCCAGTTCTGCTAAAATTTCATTTAAATTACGATCATCATCAATAGTGAGCGAAATAGCAATCTCAGAAGTTGTAATCATGTCTATGGCAGTTTCATAATTGTCAAAAACATCAAAAATTTTTCGAAGGAAACCGTGGGCCATCAACATTCGGTTAGATTTGATTTTAATCGCTGTTATACCATCTTTTGCTGAAATAGCCTTTAATCCTTTATGCCTTACCTCAGGTGAAATACGTGTCCCACTGGATTCTGGAGTGAAAGTATTTTTAAGATAAATAGGAATATTTTTATCCATTACGGGAGATATGGTTTGAGGATGCAAAATTTTTGCACCGAAATAAGCCAGTTCCGCAGCTTCTTCAAAACTCAGTTCTGATATTCGGTGTGTATTTTCCACATAGCGGGGGTCATTATTATGAAAACCATCAATATCTGTCCATATCTGTACTTCTTTAGCATTAATTGAAGCGCCTAAAATGGTGGCCGTGTAATCGCTTCCTCCTCTTTTAAGAGTACTTATTTGATTATTTTTATTAATGCAAACAAAGCCCTGGGTAATGTAAATATCGCTCTGGTCTTTAGCTGAAGTAACTTCTTCAAATAACTCTCCCACTCTTCTCGTGTCCGGATTCTCAAGATTGCTCACATACATGAATTCTTTTGCATCCAGCCATTGATTATTAATACCCTCACTTTTGAGAAATTGAGAGAAAATGATGGTTAAGATTGTTTCCCCAAAAGTGACAATTTCAGAATATACAGTTTCGGAATGTGTTTTTTTGGTAGTATTTTCAAGTTCACCGAAAATTTTATTTAACCGAAGATTGGTCTCCTGTTTAATTTGGTTATTCTGGATAAGCTCATTAATTGCTAATTCATGCTTTAACCGAAGATCATCAATTACTTTAGAAATCTCACCTAAATTTCCGGCTTTCATCAAATCAGAAATTTTGACCAGTTCATTGGTAACCCCTGCCATCGCCGAAAGAACCAAAATTTTTTCTCCCGGTTGGGAAAGAACTATATTTTTTACATTTCTTATGCTTTCTACAGCGCCTACAGAAGTTCCTCCGAATTTTAATATTCTCATCATCAAAAAATTAGTGATGCATAATTAGTTTTTCCGGGCTCGTTCCCCAAGAAAACGACACATTTTACATATATTCGTACAAATTGTATAATATTTAACATGAAGACTATTACCACCTGCGTTCACAATATTATAAAGCATCAGCCATTTCTTGATGATGCCATGGCGAGGGATATTATTAACTTTAGCGGGCTTGCCGCCGATATCCAGCCACAGGTTGAAACAGAAATGCGGAAGTCTGTTAAACAGGGATCCATAATTATGGCATTGCGCCGTTATGCACCAAAGCGTAGTAAGGTGAACATGAATGCGCTCCGCAACCTTGGAGATATTGTGGTACGCTCAGGTGTTACAGAATATACCTTTCTTAATTCAAACAGTATCATTGCCAATAAAGCACGCCTACTGGAAGCAGTAAAAGATAAAACAGGTGTTTACCTTAACTACTCCAGCAATTATCAGGAAAGCAATATTCTCGTTTCCTCCTCTCTTACAGATTTGGTTGAAGATTGCTTTAGAAGTGAAATTAGAGTTTCGGTTAAGAATGAATTATCTTCAATTACGATTGCTCTTCCGCAGAACAGTTCAAAAACGGTCGGGATGTATTTCTACATATTTAAATTATTAGCCTATGAAGGCATTCCGGTGTTTGAAATGATTTCTACCTCTAACTATTTTACAATTTTTCTTGAAAAGGAGTTTGTGAATAAGGCTTTCCTGCTTATGAATGAGATTAAAATATAAATTTACCAGAAATCAAAAAATACTCCGGTTATGGCTACGGCAGCTATTAAAATGATAAGCACTATAGCGATAAAAGTACCTCCAAATTTGGTCTTCTTATTATCTTCTACGATATAATCCTCCGTACTGTGGTTGTGTTTGTTCGTGTTTTCCATAATTAATGGATAATTTATTAGTTTAATTGATACCACCAGATGGCATTTTGCAAGTTCATTGGCAATACCAGCTGATTTCGGTCTTCAATATATAAAATATCCCCGGAACTTTTTTCGGCAGTCAATATTAACTCTTTCTCCCCCTGCCTGTTTACTTTAAAAATTCTTCCTGTACCCCAGTCGGATACATAAAAGGAATTCCCGTCAATTTTCTGAAGGCCATCTACATTTCCTATCCCGCCTGTAGTTACCTGTTCTATGGTTTTATCATCAGGATTAATCACGTTTAAATTTCCAGGTTCTTCATTTCCCCAGGATCCCACATATAACATATTATCTACCATTAAAACACCATTCGGGTCCTTAAGTTCATCAGAATTAAGCCATTCCGATACTTCACCTTCTTCAGGATCAAAAACATAAATGCTGTTTTTTCCCATATCAGAAATATAAATATTATCATTTTCTCCCAGGGTAACATCATTAAGTGATTTAGCTCCTTCCACTTCAAAAATATCGGTTATTTCGCCACTTTCAGCATCTATTTGAATAAACTCGGTATTATTACTCACATAAAGCTGCCCCTTATGAAAAAGCAAACCTTTTGGATCTTCCAAACCTGTTATCCACTTTAGTGTTTCTATTTTACCGTCTTTATTGAGTCGGGAAATAAATCCATCACCTTTAGTATTACCAGCCATATTCGATACATACCAAAAAGAACCGGAAGGATGCTGTATAATCGATTCCGGATGGCTGAAGCCTTCTTCCTTTTTAATCAGTTGTGCCCTGTCTTCCTGCGCTAAGCTGATTGTTCCACAAAAAAGAAGCATTAAAAAAATTCTACAAGTTGACATATTATTTTTAATGTTAATATACTGAAAAAGGAGCTTATCAGAAATTTTTAGGTAAAGTTTTGCTAAAGAATAACTTCCGGTGATTTTCTTGTTTAATTTTATCTGAAAATAAACTTCATGAAAAATATTATCAGGGCAATTCTTGCCGGATGGGGTGCCAAAAAATTTGGCGGCGGCTGCGGGTGTATAGGAATTATAGTTGTTTTTATAATATTGTGGATTTTGCTGGGATACCTCGGGCTTGGTTCATAGTTATTTATAATCTTCAACCAGTACGTTCCATTCCATCGTTTTTAATATACTTACCAATGTAGGATTTATCTCCTTCAGCAGTGGTGAATCTTTTGGAAAGCTATAACTATAGTAATCTTTCTTAAGGGTTTTCTCCAGGACTTCAACTTCATCCTGAAGATTTCTCTCATTAATCTTATACTTCAGCATTGGCACATCATAAACAAAAAGAGAAGTTTCTTTGTTTAGAACCGCATTGATTCCCTCTTCTTCTGAAAGTACAAGCGCACTTTCAATATTATAAAGCTCGAGAAATTCCTGTGAACTGGAATTAGAAACAGTGGTTACTTCAAATTTATCAAGATCCTGAACAGAGGAAATCTCATCATTCATGGTGCTTATCGTAAGCGAAGAAGCAATTCCAGCCGTTAAACTTGAAATCATGATTATGGCCATAAACATCCATATAAAACCAATTATGCGGCCCCCTGTGGTTCGTGGTGATTTATCGCCATATCCTACGGTGGTCATTGTAACTGCACTCCACCAAAAACCTTCCATAATGCCACGAGGGCTATTCCCAAATTCTTCCTGGTTATGTTTCCGTTCAAAAATCCAAACAAGAAAACCGAAAATAAAAATAACCCCTACCAGAATAAGAATAGCAGAAATAAAATTCCAACTCAGAATATTTCCAATATAACTCCATATATGAGACTCTTTTCTTTTCGCTATACCGGTATTGGAAATGAAGTACGGCTGTGAAAAATCCATTATCTTCATCCTGTTATCAGTAACGGTAATAGGATTAATACTAAAATCCACTTCCTTATTTTGTATGGCATTTAAAAGGTCGGTAAGGGAATTGTATGATTTGAACTCGTAGTCTTTGTTCAGTTTATCATTTACCAGTTCCCACGAAGAAATACTTAATCCTGAATATCCACCATTTTCGGAATAGATAAAAGGCGGTGCTTCAGTAATTCCTATGCTTAGTTTCTGCGGAATTTGTACTGAATCCTGTACGCCGGCAAATGAAGAAAAGTAGATGAAGATTAAACTTAATACCGGGAAATAAAATTTCATAAGAAGATGCTGCTTTTGCTGATGTTAAGCAGGTAAAATAACAAAAATCCCTCTTAATCTAAATTTTTATTTCGGAGTTGTTATTTTGTTACCTTTTCGGAAAGGCTGTCATTTTCTACCACGTAGATAATTTCAAGCTTTTTACGACCAAAGTTCCGGGCTTTCTTTACATTTTTACCCATGTATATATCGATTTTATTTTTCCAGCGATAATGCATTTTATCTTTGACTAAAAATTCTCCGTTAAAACCTTCAATTTTCACCCTTGTATTGTAGTCAAGACCTTTTTTTATAAGATCCCTGGAAACTGCAATTGCTTTGGTGCCGGGTTTTAATGTATCTCCCCAGGCAGTTATATTGGGATCACCTTCTGCCTGGTAATGAAGAGAATTATATGCCGAAACAGTGACATTAAGAGTATCCCAATTTACATCCGGCTGACGGTTCTTCTTTGAATCACAAGCTAAAAAAATAATCATAAGTATCCAGAGTAAAACCCTTAATGAGCTTATACTATAAATCCTTAAAAGGTTTTTCAGCCTATACATAATTGATAATTTACAAGGTCCAGCCTTCGCGGTAATCCCGTTTTACATATCTATTTGCTTCTTCCAGATTGGTTACACGCATTTTCCTGGCATCCCAGATCATTTGAATATTTCTACCGGGATAAGTATAAGATATATCTCCATTATCGTTCTTCTGCTCATTTCTGATATCCACTCCCCTTATGGCCAGATTGGCAATTAATAATGTTTCAGTTAATGGCCCTGCTATTTCAAAGGGAGAACTGACTTTCTTGTTGCCATATCCGGCTATGGCAGCTTCTATCCATTGCCCGTAATGACCATCTTCCCCACCGGGAACACGTGCTATGGTTTCGGGAACATTAACTTCTTCCATTCTTGAAGTAGGTATTAAGCGTGGGTTTCTTCCATATGTACTACACATCATCTTTCCTTTGGTACCAATAAATAAGACTCCATTGCCACCATCTCCAAATGTTTCATTCGGCCCTAATTCTTCCGGACGTGTAGGTTGGATGCCTCCATCCATCCAATGTAACTTAAGCTCGCCTTCGGTTTTTTCACTTTCAGGGAAAGTCATGGTAACATGGCTGGAAGGAGGGCAACTTTCAGGAAAATACCCTCTCTGGAATTCATCAACATAAACACTTCCCACACTGCATTGCACATCCTTGGGATATTTTAGATCCAGTACGCTGTAGGCAGGCTCAATAAGGTGACACCCCATATCTCCTAAGGCACCAGTACCGTAGTCCCACCAGCCGCGCCAGTTAAAGGGAACAAGTCCGCTAATGTATTCTTTATAAGGAGCTGTTCCTAACCATAGATCCCAATCCAGTTCCTTTGGAACTGCAGCATTACCTTCTTCGGGCCAGGGGATTCCCTGTGGCCATACGGGGCGATCTGTCCAAACATAAACACTGTGTACCTTACCAATTAAATCTGCCTTATACCATTCCTGCAATTTTCGCACGCCATCACCCGAAGCTCCCTGGTTCCCCATTTGGGTTACCACTTTATTTCTTTTAGCCCCTTCGGTAAGCATCCGTGCTTCATATATATCGTGAGTTAAAGGTTTTTGTACGAAAACATGTTTTCCTAAATTCATAGCGGCCATGGTTTGTACCGCATGGTTATGATCGGGAGTTGAAATGGAAACTGCATCAAAATTCTTAGCTTCTTTATCCAGCATTTCCCGGTAATCCTTATAAAATTTGGCTTTTGGAAAACGCGCGATAGAATTAGCAGCTCTTCTATTATCTACATCACAAAGAAAGCCAATTTCAGCTTTGCCGGTTTTTGCAAAATTATGAATATCACTTTCACCTTTTCCTCCCACTCCAATTCCGGCAACAATTAATTTATCACTGGGAGCAAGAAATCCCGGACCTCCCAAAACGTGCCTGGGAACTATACTTATGCCTGCGGTTGCAAGGGCAGTACTTTTAATAAATTTCCTTCTGGAGTTAGAATCAGGGGTTTCTTTTTTTATCATGCTACTGGATACTATTACTATAAATCTGAATGTGAGCAAAACATCATAATAAATTAACCGCAAGACTGGTTTAAAAGCTTATGAAGTTGGATTATTTATAGTAATATATAAAATTAAAAGATCAATTTGTTAAAATATGATCTGAAATTATAGAAAAAGGTTAATCTTTCTCAATATCAGGGCATAACCAACCGCTCAGTTTGGAAGTCCCTCATATAAATGTAACTTTGCAAAATTAAATGGCTGAAAATTAACGAGAAGCCAATTTTATAATTGTAAAATAAAACTATGAGTCAAGTAAAACAGAATGACACGGTAAAGGTACATTACACTGGAAAATTAACTGACGGACAGGTATTTGACAGCTCTGTAGAAAGAGGAGAACCTATCCAATTCACTCTTGGTCAGGGGCAGTTGATTCCAGGTTTTGAAAAAGGCCTTATCGACATGGAAGTGAACGAAAAAAAGACCATAAATATTCCGAAAGAAGAAGCTTACGGAGAACCAAGAGAGGAACTTGTTCAGGAAGTGCAAAAAAATCAATTACCTGAAGATATTAAGCCTGAAGTTGGTATGGGATTAGTTTCCAAAAGTCCTGACGGTAAGGAAATGAACCTCGTGGTAAAAGACGTGAAAGATGATACTATAGTGGTAGATGGGAATCACCCTCTTGCAGGAAAAGATCTTGTATTTGATCTGGAAGTTGTAGAGATAAAATAGAGGATACACCTTATATTTATAATGAAAAGCCCGGCATTAAATGCCGGGCTTTCTTTATTAATGATGGTTAAGTTTTTTATAATTATTTGAATTTAATCAAAGGTCTTTTTACCTTAAGATAAATCAAAAAATATATATTATGAAACGAAAAGCCACAGCAGTTTGGAAAGGTAACCTTAAAGAAGGCAGAGGAACTCTATCTACAGAAAGCGGAGTACTCGGGGAGACACAGTATTCCTATAAAACACGCTTTGAAGACGGAAAAGGAACTAACCCTGAAGAATTAATTGGTGCAGCACATTCCGGATGTTTTTCTATGCAATTATCTGCTTTCCTTGCAGAAGAAGGTTTTACCGCCGATAAGTTGGAGACCAACAGCGAAATTACTTTTGAAAATGGAGAAATTTCAAGATCCCATCTAATTTTAGAAGCAACTGTACCGAACATTGAAAAAGATAAATTTGAGGAGCTGGTAAATAAAGCAAAAGAAAACTGCCCTGTTTCTAAACTGTTAAAGACAGAAATTACCGTATCCTCTACTCTTATATGAAAGCTCCGGAACTGAAGCTGATAAATTTTAAAACCCAGAAATGATGGCGAAGAATAAATTGAGTTTTGAAAAATTTTCACAAGATGCCCATGAGTATATTAACAGTCTCGCAAGGAACTTAGGACACCCCAATGAAAAGGATAGGGTTTTAAGGTTATGGCGTGCGGTAATGCATACCATAAGGGACCGGATTCATTATGGCGAAAGCCTCCAGTTAATTGATCCCTTAAATACCCTTCTTAAGGGAATTTATGTTGAAAACTGGAAGTTTTCAGAGAAACCTACCCTGGACTACGACAATTTTCAGGAAATGGAACAGGAGGTGGAAAAGCTTCAGAATTTTTACGGGGAAGATGATTTTCCATGGAAAAAATCAACTAAAGACTTAATAATTATTACCCTGAATTCTCTAAAGTATTTTTTGACTAAGAATCAGCTGGAACATCTAAGGGGACAAATGCCAAAAGAGATAAAAGAAGAACTGGCTAGTAAGATTTAATAACTTATAGAAATCGAAGATTTAATTCCCTCGATGAGGAATCAAATCTTGAAAAGTTTTCAATTTAAAACCTCGTGGTCCTGCCCCGAGGTTTTTGATTTAATAACAAGAAGGAAAGCTTTAGGACGTGGTATAAAAATTTGATATAAAGGAATTTTAGATGAAAATTACTTCAGTCCGTTCTTTTATTTGTTATCAATTAAATATTGTTCTATACTATTGAATATCATTTGCTTTAGGTCTTCATTCATAACATTATCCTTTACAAACTTTTGATTAACCTCCAATTCAATTCCGCAGTAATTCTCAGGGAATTTCTTTCTTAACCAGGTGATAAAACCATCAGATATGCCAAGATAAGGATAATTGAACCTGATGCAGTAAGAAGAAGATTGTTCCAGACTGCTTTTTAAGCGGTTAACCACTTGCTTTTCCTGTTCTTTTTCCGGATCAAATAAGAGGCCAACATCAGCATTTCTTACCTCCCCATCTAATTGCGGAGTAAAGCTGTGTATTGAAAGATGTAGCACCTTCTCCCCCTCTTCAAGAAATTCAGCAATTTTCTCTTCTACCGTGTTTCTGTATAAAAAGTAATAATTGGCAAGGAGTATTTCTTTCTCTACATCATTAAGATCTGCTGTGAATTCTGAATATAACTGGGGATGGTCTAGCGAACGATTGACTTCTATTAAAAGTCGTCCTGTTTTCTGATAAATAGCGAAATCTGAAAGTACAGAAAGTTTTTCAAACAGATTAAAAGCCCCTAAATCAAAACCACGATGAGTTCTAAGCACCTGATCGGCTCCGGAAAAATATTTAATATATTCCGGCGGAATAGTATTAAATGCATGCTCACAGGTGAGGATAACTTTCATTACTTAAAAAACTTATTTTCAGCAAGACAATCTGCCATTCTGCTATAAATCTTTTGAATATTTTCTTCCGAATAATCCTGATCTAGGGCTTCTATTATACGGGTGGAAAGACTTCCATTTTCAAGAATATATTCAATATTCTTCTGGTGTTTTTCTGAAATTTTGGATTTAATCCTTCGGTATATTTTTTTCCAGATTTCTTTCACCGTGGCTTTTTCCGGAATATCGAATACATCGAGATATGCAATATTTTCAATTACTGAATTTTCCCCATCCCGAACCATAGCATTAAAAATTTGAAGCAAATCATCTTCATGCCATTTTTTCTGGTCTCCAAGCGCAATTAATTCTTCACTTACCAACAGCTTAAGACTTTCTATAATTAAAATAGCTATGGCAAGATCAGCTTTTGGGCATTCCTGAATATCTATCACCCGAATTTCTATGGCATTTCTGTCAAACCTTGCAATGGCTCCACGGGAATTTAGAAAATGATGATCAAGAATATTTTCAGTATCATGAGGTTTTATGGCTTTATTAATTGGCTCAAAAATCCTTTCAAAATAGTCCTTTCTGTTAAAAACCTGTTCCGGAATAACTTTTCCGGCCATTTCGGGAATTTCTTTTTGATTGGTTTTATAGACTTCCATCCGGCTGTCTAAAAAACCTGTTACTTTTCCTTCAAATATCGGTGAACTTGCACTCAAAGCTGGAAGAATTGGCAATAACAGCCTTACTGCCGCATGAAGTTTTTCAAATTCATCATCATCAAAAAATGGCAAATTTATATGCATGCTTTGGACGTTGCTCCAGCCGTGGCCGCCACAATCAAAGATGCGATTATATAATGCATAAATTTTACTGTAATTATGCTTCCAAAGCTTTGTTTCAGTTTCCGGGTGCATGAGCGGATGCGCTGCAGAAGGCAGGAGCTGTGAACCTAACTGCTTCAGCAGAGTGTTTATTTCCTTTACATTTTCAGCAAAAAAATGGTCCAGTTCATCAAGATTGGCAGTTGGACCATTGGTCTTTAATTCCACCACGTGGGCAACCAGCTCATTGCTCCATTCAATTTCACCATTTTCAACATCAGAGGTAAGGCTGCCATTCTTTAGAGTAAGAAGTTTGTCTACCACCGGATTTACCTTAAAAGTTTCTGAATTTACGAGCATGTATTCCAACTCAATCCCAAAGACTTCAAACAAATGATAACTCATAATTCGCCTTTTTTAAGCCGGTTTTTAAGTGCCGAAAGAATTTCAATATAAACCTGATCTCCGTAATAGGCATCTTCAACCCCAAAGTCAATATTAGGATTATCATTAATTTCAATAACCATAGCTCTTTTGTTGACTTCTTTTATATCAATTCCATACAGCCCTTTCCCCATCAATTTAGCCGATTTTAAAGCCAGATCTAATATTTTTGGGGATACTTTTTCTATAGGAAGGCAATCTGCATTTCCATCCTGATCATCCTTAACTTTCGCATCCCAGTTATAAATTTGCCAGTGCCCTTTAGCCATATAATAGCGGCAGGCGTAAAAAGGCTTATTATCCAGAATGCCTATTCTCCAGTCATATTCTGAAGGAGAAAATTCCTGTGCGATCACAAGATCTGATTTTTTAAGCATTTGCTGCACCAGCTCTTCATATTCCTGTTCTGTCCCGGCTTTTTTCACTCCGAAAGAGAAAGTGGAGTCTGGTGATTTTAATACTACCGGCAGGCCTGTAATTTCCAGTACCTGGTGTTTGTTTTGTTTATGAACAATAACAGTTTTTGGAGTGGCAATCCCCGCATTTTCCAAAGCTTCAGCCATAAAAACCTTATTACAGCATTTAAGAATGGCATCGGGATAATCTATTAATGCAATTCCCTCCTGCTGGGCTTTACGGGCAAAAGCATAGGCGTCATTATTTACCTCAGTGCTCTGGCGGATAAACAAAGCGTCAAATGCCGAAAGACGAGACAAATCTTTAGGCGTAACCACTTCAACATAAAAATCCATTTTTTCAGCCAGTTCCACAAAACGTTTTATTGCTTTGGGATTACTTGGCGGAGCAGGATCTCCTTCCTGAACCAAAATAGCCAGGTCATATTCTGCAATATTCTGCCGTGGAGTATCATAACGTTTTTTCGAGAAATACTGCGAGGCAAAATAATACATACTTTCCTTATGATCTGCAGGAATTTCGGCTTCAGAAATAGCTTTTATGCTTTTAATATTCCATTTATTGGTGCGTATAAAATTTACCCTTAAAAAAGGAATCTGGAAATGCCTGTAGAACATGGAACTAAGTTCCTTATATTTTTGGGCCACATTCTGCCCAAAATAAATACTAAGGGTAAACTCGGTAGATTTGATGTTTTTAAGGCTTTTCTGAATAGTATCATCAAATTCTTCAGAAACAATTTTTACCAGTTTTGGCTCCCTCAGGTCCACTATATTTTTAACTGTTGGAATAGCCATATGCCCCCTCGCTTCAGCCAGAAGAGAAACATAATACCCCTTGCTCTGGTAAGAATAATCTTTGCAAAGATTAAAGATGCGTGACTTCTTTAATTTGGAATATTCAGGATTAGTTAGATAGGCCTGCGCAGAAATAATCTCCACATTTTCCGCGAGTGCCTCCCATTTTTCGGGATGGTTTACAACAATATATTTATTCATTTAAGAATTAAAAGTTTTAATCAAATGTAGTCTAAAATTAGACAAATTATATTATTTTTTTTAACCCGTAACCAACTGTTCCTGAATTAAAAAGGCCCGTCTAAGACAGGCCTTTATGAAAATGTCTATAGTTAGTGAAAAGAATATTGCGCTCCTAAAGTAAGGGTATTGCCATTCTCTAGCTGAACCCCATTAAGATCCTGGTACAAAGGGAAAGCATATTCCATTGCCAGTCTCACATTTTGTAATGCTCCTGAAGGAACATAAAGGTTCACCCCTAACCCGGTATTAATATATTTCCCTCCGGAATTGGCAATATTGGCCGCAGGCACCATCATGGCATTAAGATCTGGATGTGTACCCTCAATTTCCTCAACAATTAATCCCTGCAGTCTTGCTGAAATGCTCAGGCTGCTGATTAATTTTCCTGAAATCCAGTTTTCAAGCTGATAGCGGTTACCAAAACGATAGCCATTATCATTTTCATCAAATCTGATGAGGGCTTTAAACTGACTTCCGAAAGAAATAAAATTTCCCTGAATCAAATAAGTAAGCCCACCTTCACCATCAAAAGTGCCACTGCCAATCTGCATGGGATATGGCAAAATCATTTCATTGGGAGCTGATGCGGGGGTAACATCTTTTTCATCAATACTACCTGTTGGAAGCGAAATTCCTAATTGGGCGTGCATGGATTGCCTGTTAAGGTTAAACAAACGATATAAACCGGAAATTTTAAGATCTCCAAATCCTGAAGATGCTGTACTAAATCCCTCTCCCATTCTTGTGACTAAATCCATATCATTGCTAATCACACTGGCCATCGCCATAAGAGTAAGATTATCTGAAGGGGCATACATAGCTCCCAGCATGTGCATTTTCATGCTCATTTCTTCCGGAGAAACCATGTAATCCTCCAGCACATCGCTCGTGGAAATTTCATTGTTCCCATATTTAAGGTCCTGCATATTCATTTTCATAAACTTATAAGAAAACATCCATTCCCCCTTGTGATGTACATGATCTCCCATTACAGAAATAGGCGCATGACCATCAGGCCGTGCCGCCGTCCACGTTGAATTATTATTTTCATTTGATTTTTGGGCAACAAGCCCTGCAGACATGAGTAAAAGTGCTAATGCCAGTATATTATTTTTCATTTTTGGATATAGAATTAAGAGCAGACTTTAAGAAGAATCCTTAGTCCGCGCTGTTGAATATTAAATTTTGCAACTGAGTAATTAAAAACACTGGAGCATGCCCACGAGATATGAATCGGAAAACGACTTTAAAATTTGAGGCACCCCAATGGAGTTAAACCCACAATAAGGGTTTAAATTCTAATATCCGGTGGATGCTCTAAATCTTGAATGAAATCTGTAGCATGAAATAATGGAATTTTCCAGTTCTCTACTTTGAAAACCAGTGGCTGAAAATTAATTGTATAAGAAAAAGCCTTCTGAAAATAAACCGGTAGAAAACTTTCACTGATGGTAGATTTGCCCGGGTTCTTGGTTTTATCAAATTTACCAAGCTGACTGTTCAGATGGCACTTCCCGTTACAGTGCATAGCAGGTTTATCTTTGTTTACACAATATTTTTCAATAATATAATCTATGTTTAGCTGGTAATAGGTAATATTAGCCATTTGATAAAGAGGGCGCAGTGCAAAGCAAACCAATAATAATATACTCAAAAAGTGCTTCAACAGGATGTTTTGTTGACTGCAAAAGTACTTTTAAAATTCCCATTATTACTATAGATCGTAGAATTCTTGCAGTCATGATGCGGGGCATATATACCTGGCAAAAACCAATTAAAAATTTATTACTATTTTCAGGGTTTTAAAATTCAGTACAACATGAAATCGCACTTAAAATTTATCATTATTCTGCTCACACCTTTGGCACTTTTTTCTCAATCTTCCGAAGAAGAAATCCTGGAGAGAGCCAAGAGAATTCATGAGACGGTAATTACCATAGATACCCATAATGACATTAATGTTAAAAATTTCACCAATAAAAAAAACTATACAATGAACCTGGATACACAGGTAAATTTGCCGAAAATGGAACAGGGCGGTCTGGATGTTTCCTGGCTTGTGGTGTATACAGGGCAGGGTGAGTTAATTAAAGAAGGTTATGAGGATGCTTATACCAATGCTATGCTCAAGTTCATTGCCATTCATAAACTGGTTAATGAGCTGGCACCGGAAAAAGTTGGACTGGCCACTACTTCTGATGAGGTTAGGTCTTTGGTAAATGAAGGCAAAAAAGCAATAATGATTGGGGTGGAAAATGGATATCCCATTGGGGAAGATTTAGAAAAATTAAATCAGTTTTATAAACTTGGGGCAAGATATATGTCCCTTTCCCACAACGGGCACAGCCAGTTAAGCGATTCAAATACCGGGGAAGAAAATAATGTATGGCTCCATAACGGAGTGAGTGAATTAGGAAAAAAAGTAATTGCTGAAATGAACCGGCTGGGAATGATGATTGATGTTTCCCATCCTTCCAAAGAAGCGATTAAGCAAATGTTTCAGTTTTCTAAAGCGCCACTTATAGCTTCCCATTCTTCGGCACGTGCGTTGGGCAATCATAGCAGGAACCTGGATGATGAACTTTTAATGTTGTTTAAAGAACATGGCGGAGTGGTGCAAACAGTTAGTTTTAGCGGCTATGTTAATACTGAAAAAGACAGTACGTATAATGAAGAAAAAAACATGGTTGGTCGGGAAATAGCTAAAGAAATGAATTTTGAAATTTTGGAAAAAGACAGTGTTGCCAGTTTAGATGACAAAACAAAAATCGCCTATAATAAACAATTAGAACTTGTAAAAACCGCAACCGAAGACTCCATTAAACAAGTGGGAAGGATCAAACCTGTAGATGTCTCAGATTTTGTTGATCACATTGATTATATGGTAGATCTTATTGGGATTGATCATGTAGGAATTAGTTCTGACTTTGATGGCGGCGGCGGAGTTGAAGGTTGGAATGATGCTTCAGAATCACTAAATGTCACCATTGAACTTGTGAAAAGAGGCTATACTGAAGAGGAAATTGCCAAACTATGGGGAGAAAACCTATTGAGGGTTTTGGATGAAGTACAGGCCGTAGCCAGAGAATTGCAAAAAAATTAAAATGATCAGAGTTCGAGTGGAGATTGAAAAAGTGCGAAGTTAGAAGTGGAAACTGAAAAGTGCAATATCAAATATCAGACAACTGATAAAACTACGAACCACCTAAGAACTCCAAGCTAAAAACGAATCATGCCTTTTTCTTTCTTTTCTTTTTGTCCCACCAAATATAAAGTCCAAATAAGATAAGGCTTACTACAGAACCCCATAACAAACCTGTTTTTAAGCCCTGGGTGCTACGGCCTATTGCGGCAATAAATATGGTAAGCGGAGCAATTCCAACCAGCGTTGCTCCAATAAATTTCCAGTAACCCATCTTCAGAACACCGGCTACAAAACTTATGGCATCATTGGAAAGAAAAGGGTTTAACCTGGTAATGAAAACTGCCCAAAATCCGTAGTCATCAAGAAAATCGGCTACTTTCTTCTCAGATTTATGACCTATTACCCTTTCAACGATTACCGGCCCAAAATATCTTCCTATCAAATAACCAACTGAAGAAGCCGAAAAAACAGCCGCGAAAACTATCAAGCTCCCCCAAACCGGGCCGTAAGCCAGGATACTTACCACCATAAGCAGGATGGTAGGAATAACCAGGAGAAACATTTGGGCAATCATGGTAAGAATAAGCATTACAGGACCAAACCAGCCAAAATTGTTTACCCAATTTTCAATACGTTCCTGGTCATCACTTGTTAATACATTCCAGGCTTCATTGAAGAAATTCTGAATTCCCGGCACAAAAAAATAACTTAGAACAAGGGTAACTACAAGTGCCAGCGAAATGTATAATGGCTTTTTACTTTTTTTAACCGATGCCGTTTCTATTTGATTTTCTGCCATAAATCTATTGTTGCTTATTATTATTTTCCTGAAGTTCTACTTCTAAAATATTAGCCGCATCATCATCTGCTTCATTTGAAATATACATTTTTCCAGAAGGACTGAAGCTAATGCCTTCAGGCTGTGCAAATTCGTCTTTATCAAGATGAATAACTTTTTCTGCTTTTCCTTCTGAAGACATTATCAGTAATTTAGGGTTCTTCCCGTCTAAGATATAAATTTTACCGCTTCCAGGATGAATTGCAATCTCTGAAGGACTCATAACTTTTCTTAGATCATTCTCATCTACTTTCTTAAATACCTGATCCTTCAGGTTAATCCGGAAAACAGGATCCTTCTTAAAACGCTTCTCTTTAAGATTGTATGCGTAGATTCCCTTATAATCCTCGCTATCTTCTTCCTCATCCTTTACTCCTAATAACAAACGATTATTTGGAGGATCTATGCAGATACTTTCAATATTCTGGTTTTCGGTAAGATCTGTCTTAAGGCGGTTTACTTCAGGATCAGTCTTTAAAAATCCTCTGATTTCAAAAATTTCACCGTCACTTCTAATTACATAAGCGTTATCACCATAAGCGGTAATTCCTTCGTAATCACCTCCCCCGGCAAATTCTATCTCTCTTTCTATTTTAGAAGTTACAGGATTATATATAAAAATGATTCCATCTTCATCCTGCACACAGGCCAATCTATTTTCACTTAGCCATGCAATCCCCGATACTTCTTCCAGATCTTTCGGCAGCTCCCACTTTCTAATAATATTATAAGCATCGAACTCTTTTTCTTTAATTTTTCCTTCATCTGAAGGTAAAGTTAGCATAGCTATTCCGGCCAAAGAAAGAACACCAAGAACAATCAATATCGCCGCTCTGTTTACCATATTATTTTTCACTTTTGTTATTGCAATAAATTTTCTTTTGAAATTTCACCATTTTCATCAATGAAAATATTTTTCTCTTCCTGTTTATTTTCTATCTCCAGCCTGTAAAATTTTTTACCTGTCTTCTCAATATAATCGGCCTCAGTAATTTTAAATTCAGGAAAACTTTGTTTAGCCGAAGATAAAATATCTTGGGGGAGCTCAACCAGGCTTACTTCCCGCCCGGTCATTTTCATTTCTCCATTATTAGTTAGAACAGCAGTATAATCTTTCTTCTCAACCTCAAAGTCTACCTCAAAATCATCATTTAATTCTCCCCATTCTACTTCTACAGCATCAGGAAAATTTTTCTGAAATGTATTCAAAACCACAGAAGGCAAATCCTCTGGTGGCCTTTCATCATCCATTTTACAGGAATTGAAAAAAACAGCCAAAGCAAAGATGTACAAGATAGTTTTCATAATGTCTTTATTTTAGAACAAATATGACAGGTGAAACTGGAAACAATCTGGAAATAGGATTAGCGTTTGAAGATTTGAGAAAATTTTAACCTGAAATATTCGATGAAAAGTCCACCTTAAAAGAATGTTTCTTTTCATAACTGTAAGTAAGTTCTAAATTATATTCATCAATTATAGCTTTGGCAATGGCCAGGCCGAGACCACTGGAATTTTTATTATTGCTAAGGCGGTAAAACCTGATAAAAAGATCCTTTTTCTTTAATTTTTTTGCTTCAGAAAAATTAGATATAATGATTTTGTTATCAGAAATATCAACTTCTACCTTGGTTTCAGGCAAACCATGTAAAATGGCATTTTTAATAAGATTTGTAAAAAGGATATAGGCCAGGTCCTTATTCATTTTGAAGTTAATTTCTTCCGCGGCATTTACTTCCATACTCATTTTATGGTGGGAGAGCAAATCTGAAAATTCTTTTTCCAGATGATAAATAACTTCATTAATATTAATCACTTCCTGCTCAACAAATTGCTGATTTTCAATTTTGGACAGTAACAACAGTGATTTATTGAAGCGGGTAAGTCTTTCCAGATTATTTAAAACCGAAGCCAGTGTTGCGATTTCCTCTTCTTTTAGTTCATTCTTTTCAAGAAGCAGCTCCAGTTTATTGATGCTTATAGCAAGCGGAGTCTGAAGTTCATGAGAGGCATTTTCAATAAACTGCTTTTGGCCTATATAACTATCTACAGATTTTTGGAGTAATTTATCAATGCTTTTATTCAAAAGATTAAACTCTTCAATAGGTGATTTTTCAAGGCTAATACTTTCATCTTTTTCAATACTGAATGTCTTAAGCTGTTCAATGAGTTTATAAAATGGATTCCAGATCTTTTTTAGAACGATGTTATTAAGAACAAGTATAGACACAATAAGCCCAAGGTAGAGCCAGAAAATAGAAAAAAGAAGGTCTTCCACAAGGTCATCTTCTTCTACCATAGAGGTTATTACTTTTACCTTATAATATTTCCCATTCTGCTGGAATACGCTTTCCAGTAAACGCACAGGTTCATAATCTTCTTCATTAAGCATGTACATAAGACTATCACGATAGCTTTCCCTGAAATTTCTTGCGGTTTTGGCACTTGTTTCTGTAATGGTATAATAGCCATCATCAAACTCCTTCCTTTCCAGTACTGCATGATTTTGCCGGGCACGGCGAATTACCAGGATTTTCTGATTTTCCAGCCCGTCATCCATACTATCATATATCTCATCAAGCATCTCAAAATAAAAGATAACTGCCCAGAGCGTGAGTAATATAAACAGAATTCCGGCAAAATATTTGGTGGTATAGTTTAAAAGCTTCATTCAACAACCAGTTTATATCCCACCCCGTAAATGGATTTTATCTCTACTTCGGAATTGTTTTTGGTAAGTTTTTTACGCAAATTCTTCATTTGAGAATATATAAATTCAAAGCTGTCTGCCTGGTCTATATGGTCGCCCCACACCCTCTCGGCAAGTGCCGATTTTCTTATGAGTCTTCCATTGTTAGAAAATAAAAATAAAAGAATATCAAATTCCTTACGATTGAATTCTATTTTTTGGCTGTTAATCCAAACTTCCCTGTTTTCCGGCTGTAATTTCACATTTCCAATTTCTATACAATTACTTCCATTAAAATTGTTGCGCCGCAATACTGCCTTTACACGTGCAATAAGCTCAGCCATATAAAAAGGCTTTGGAAGATAATCATCGGCACCCATATTAAGCCCTGCTAATCTATCGTCAAGAGAATTTTTAGCGGAAACAATAATCACATTTTCAGAATTCCCCTTTTTCTTTAAAAGTTTCAGGATTTCAAGTCCGTTTCCGTCCGGTAAAGAAATGTCCAGCAAAATGCAATCATATTCATAAACACCCACCTTATCTAATGCAGTTCTATAATTTGTAGCCACTTCTATAACAAAATTCTCCTGTTTCAGGCCTTCCCTCATATTGTTAAGCATCTCCCTTTCATCTTCAATAATTAGGATTTTCATGGTAAAAATTTGGATTGAAAATTAGTACGGAAAATTGGAAAGAATCTGGAATTTAAAGAGAAATTCTATCGGGAGTCAACTCTATTTTCAAAATGTTTGCGGGGGCACGTCTGCTTTCATTAGATATAAACAATGTACCATCTGTACTAAAAGTTAAACCTTCTGCCTGCTGAAACTCTTTCGGATCCAAAACATAAATTTGTTTGGCATCTCCCACAGAATCAAGTATTATTATTTTTGGCTGATGCCCTTCTAAAAGGTACCAGTCTCCTGTAACAGGATTTCTTTCTATTTCTGAAGGCCTTATTACCCTTTGGGAGCCATGCCCCTGTAAACCTTCAAATATAGGATCATCTATACGAATCCTGAAAACAGGATCTTTTAGAAGCTCTTTGCTGGTAAGGTCAAAAGCGTAGATACCTTTAAAATCCTTTTCATTATGAGGAACTTCTTTTACAGTAAGCAATAATCTATTTTTAGCGATATCCAATGCCATGCCTTCTACATCCCTATTTTCCAGTGACGTCTGGTATTCATTTACCTTTATATTTTTACCGGCATAATCAATAATTTCAAAAATACGGCCATCGCTGCGCATTACATAAGCATTTTGTCCATTTACAGCAATAGCTTCAAAATCTCCCTTTGTACCAAAATCTATTGTGGATGTGATTCTGGAGGAACTAAGATTGTATATAAAAATAGTGGCATCTTCATCCTGAATACAGGCTATTCTTCCGTTACCAATCCAGCTTAGTCCGGAAATTTCATTTAATTCCTCAGGTAACTCCCATTTTTCTACAATTTTATAAGTCTTTTGAGATTCATTAAAAGAAAGAAAAGATTTATCATTAAATAATAAACATATAAGTGCCACAATTGCAAAAACGCCCAAAACAATTAACAGCACTATTTTTTTCATATTATAAGATTTCAATAAAATGTAGAGTGACTTCCTCTAAAGTATCTATTTACTCTGCCACTCCAAAATGATTAACAGAATTTTCCATAAGCTTTTTAGGAAATAATTGTCCGGTGACTTTCTAAAGAAAAACGTGCAACAATCACCCTGGGCGGGAAATGTATTTTCTGCTGTTAAATCATTTAATTCTTAGGATAGATTCTATTCCTAAAAATACTTTAAAAAAGAAATAAATTTTTAGAAGTCTTCGTTTATTTGTAGCAGTCCTCATAAATTATGTACTCAAAACTGAAAAAGTCCCGCAGGTTAAAGTGGGCATTATACTTTTTAATAGGTGTTGCTGCACTGGCTTTAATCTTCTTTGGCAGCATATATTTTGGAATGTGGGGAAAAATTCCTTCTTCAGAAGAACTGGCCCGCCTGGAACAGAGCAAAGCCACACAGGTACTGGCTTCAAAAGGCGAATTAATAGGGAAATTTTACATTTTTGACAGGCAGCCTATAAAGCATGAAGATTTACCTGAACATCTTATCGAAGCCCTTGTAGCCACTGAAGATGTACGATTCTTTGAACATGACGGGATAGATAACCGCAGTCTTTTGCGGGTATTTTTTAAATCCATTCTATTGCAGGACGAATCATCGGGTGGCGGAAGTACCATTACTCTTCAATTGGCCAAAAACATCTACGGAAGAAAAGATTTTGGCGCTTTTGGGATAGTAATAAATAAAGTACAGGAAGCCATTATTGCGAAACGTTTGGAAGGTATCTATAATAAAGAGGAAATTGTTACTTTATATTTTAATACTGTTCCTTTCAGCGATAATACCTACGGGATTGAAAGTGCATCTATGAAATTCTTCAACAAACATACGCGCAATCTTTCTCTTGTAGAGGCCGCAGTACTTGTTGGAATGCTGAAGGCTTCTCACTCTTACAATCCACGGATATTTCCGGAACGTAGCAGGCTTAGGCGCGATGTGGTGTTAATGCAAATGGCAAAATACGGCTACCTATCCCGGGAGGAAGCTCTAGAAGCCAAAAAAGCCGATCTTGTTCTTGACTATAAAAATTATAGCAATAATAAAGGTGTGGCTCAATATTTTCGTGAACAGGTAAGAAAGGATGTAAGTAAGATCCTGGACACCTTAAAAAATAAGAACGGACAGGAATATAATATTTACCGGGACGGCCTTATAGTTCACACCACTCTTGATTTTAAAATGCAGAAGCTTGCTGAAGAAGCCTTACGTGAACACATGGAGCAATTGCAGGAGCAGCATGAAATTTCCTATGGAAAAAATGCTCCGTGGATATCCAACGGTAAATTACTGGAGGATGCCGTTAAAAGAACAGGGGCATATAAGAATCTGCTAAAAGAAGGCAGAACGCATAAACAGATTTTGCAGGAGTTGAGGAAAACACGACCTACAGAATTATTTGATTATTCCGGTTCCATCACCAAGAACATTAGTGTAATAGACAGCGTGGCACATTACCTGAAGTTTTTAAATGCCGGACTTCTTGCCCTGCAACCGGAAACAGGTGCAGTAAACGCCTGGGTTGGTGGTGTTGACTTCAGGTATTTTAAATACGACCATGTTTCTATGAGTAAAAGACAGGTTGGTTCTACTTTTAAGCCCATTGTGTACACCGCTGCGCTGGAAAGCGGAATGGAGCCGTGTACATATTTTTCTGCGGAAGAAGTCACCTATGATAACGGCTGGACTCCTTCAAATTCTTCTGCTGAAGATGACTCTCATATGAATTATAACTTAAAGCATGCGCTTAGCCGTTCTATGAATACCATCGCTGTTAAAGTACTAATGGAAACCGGAATAGGAAATGTTCTTTCTGAAGCACGAAAAATGGGAATTACTTCCAAACTTCCCGAAGTGCCCTCAATTGCCTTGGGCACTGCAGCTTTAAGCATAGAAGAACTTGCCGGGGCATACACCAGTTATGTTAACAATGGAAGGCCAAGCCGGCCTTATTATATCACCAGGATTGAAGACGGTGATGGCAATTTACTGGCAGAATTTAAACCACAGGTCTCTCCCACTCCTGCTTTCAGTGAAAACACACGGGAAGTTATGCTTGATTTTATGCAGGCTACTGTTAATGAAGGTACAGCTACAAGACTAAGATCAATATACGGGCTGCAAAATGATATTGCCGGTAAAACAGGAACCACTCAAAATAATAAAGATGGCTGGTTTGTTGGCATTACTCCTAATTTGCTTGCAGTGACCTGGGTTGGATCAGACGATCATCGGATTGGTTTTAGAAATACCAGGATTGGACAGGGAGCAAATTCGGCATTACCAATTTTTGGGAAGCTGATGCAAAAAATGCAAAGGGATTCCTACTTCAGAAATATCACCACTGCAAGCTTTGATCCTGTATCTCCTCAAGTGGCTGAAATGCTTGATTGTGAAGCTAAAAAGAGGGATGGTTTCTTTAAACGATTGTTTTCAGGAAGCGGGAAAGATGAAGATAAGGCTTCCGAAGAGAAAAAGGAGAATAAAGGATTTTTTAAAAGGTTATTCGGAAAAAAGGATAATGATTAAAAAAGGCTGTTTGAAAATAATATCAAACAGCCTTTTCAGAATTATATATTCAGAACTTAAAACTCTTTATTGATCTGCATTCTCAACTTTCTTGAATAATCCTCTTCAAGCCAGTCGCGGTAATTCTTCGTACTTTTACTAATACAATAAGAATATTGTTTAATCCTGGAAGAAATATCATCCTTAAGCTCCTTTGCCAGGATCCTGGCATCAAAAACATCTTCACTGTTTTCCACGCACATGCGTACATGCTGCTCCATAGACCATTCTAAAACAGTCTTGGATTTAAGCCCTTTTTTAATCACTTCATCGTAGGCAGTTTCCACATCATAATCTACATCCTCAGAATTGGCAAATTTATTCCTGACGTCAGGCGGCATTTCATATTTAAATTCTCTTTCTATTTCTTCATCACTCAGCAGATTTTCAAAATAGAAATCGGGAGACCTGAAGATCTGTTTCCAGTCTACCGGAGCGCTCCAGTCCCCAAAACGTGCCATATTATTACCAAGATCAATCACATTGAACTCTGATTTTCCCGGAAGTACTCTGGAACCTCTACCAATCATCTGGAAGTAAAGGGTAAGTGATTTCGTGGCACGGTTAAGAACAATCGTCTCCACCGTAGGCTCATCAAACCCGGTGGTAAGAATACTTACCGAAGTCACAATGGCATTGGGCGTATGCTTAAACCATTTTAAAATATCTTTTCTATCCTGTTTACTGGTAGTATTATCCAAATGCCTGATGGGCAGACCAGCATTTTTAAAGGTTTCATAAACTTCAATAGATGTATTTATCCCGTTATTAAAGATTAGCGTCTTTTTTCCTTTAGAACGTTCCATATAGGCATTCAGGAGCTTTTCCTGCATGGAAAAATTGGAATAAAGTTCTTCGGAAGATTTTACGGTATAATCCCCGTTCATACCGATTTTTAATCCGGAAAGGCCAACGTTATAACTATAAGTTTTTGCCCGCGCCAAAAATCCTTTTTCAATTAATGAAGAAATGGAATCTCCCACTATAAGCTCCCGGTAATTATCCTTCATGGGAAGTTTAATATTGGAACTTAGCGGTGTGGCAGTAACCCCAAGAATAAAACACCTTTCGAAAAACTTAAACAATTTTCTGAAAGAGTTATAATGTGCTTCGTCAATTATCACCATTCCGATATTGCGCAAATCAAGCTTTTCATCGTGAAGGCGGTTATTTAAAGTTTCCACCATGGCAACGAAACACATATATTCATCCTGATCGGGAAGTTCTTTTACCTTACTGTTGATGATTTTGTTTCGAACCCCAAAATCTGTAAGCATCTTGGAAGTTTGCTTACATAACTCTATCCTGTGAGTAAGAATTAGAACTTTTTGCTGTGTTCTTTGGATATATTCTCTTACAATCTGGGAAAATATAACTGTTTTCCCACCACCGGTAGGTAATTGATATAGAAGGTTATAATGTTCAGGATGTTCATCTATTACATTAAATATCTTTTCTATATCCTTCTGCTGATAATCATATAATTCCTTATCTACTTTTTTATTTTCAATTCCAAATGTTTTGGTCTCCATAGGCTTTATTAAATCTGCAATTTTGCAAAAATAACAGATTTTTGAAGTAAAATAAAGCTTTTTGCCGTAAATAAGGATTTTAATTTTTAAGGGGCATGCACAAGAGCTTGCATCACAGAAATAAAAATCAGAAATTTTAATTTTTTCTGTAACATTTTGTTTTTCCGTACGTCTTTTAAGTAGAGTTCACATTAATTGCCTCATCAACTATTAATTTACTCTGGCTTAAGAAGTTAAAATAAAAGGTTTAACAAAACCTGAAAAAGTTTATAAATCAATTATTCATCAATCAAAATTAACATCATGAAAAAAGCAATTGTTTTCCTAATGCTGACTGTTTTATTTACTTCAGCCCAATCACAAATTATCGAACTTGAAGAAACAGAAGTTAAATTGAATTCTGTTCCCCTAATCTCCAACGTTAACTCAAAAACCAATGAGTTTATTATTAAAGAAGGTTACACTTCTCAGTTTCATGAGAACGCACTGGAATTTGTGAAGAAAAATTTTGATGTGCAGGAATTCATCGAAAACAGCCGCCACAATAACTCCACTTCTTATGAGGTAGCTTTTAGAAGTCCAAAAGGTTTTTTACAGGCTACTTATAATGAAGAAGGTGAAATGGTTAATTCCTATCAAAAATTTAAGGACATAGCACTTCCTTATGAGATTAGGAATAGGATTTATCCGGACTTTCGTGGATGGACAATTACCAAAAATTCTTTTGTTGCCAGGGGCAAAATGGATAAAATTGATAAGTCTTTCTATAAAATTAAACTGGAAAGAGGAAATGAAAAAGAGAGAATAAAACTTTCAACAGCTAATACTTCACATACTGGTCTTGTGAGTAACTAAATTAAACCTATTCTAGCCTAATTCTATTGAGGCGAAACCTACTCCTGCAGGTTTCGCCTTTTTTAGTTTTCATCAAACAGATCTGAAGATAAGTAGCGGTCTCCCCTGTCGCATATAATACTTACTACCAGCCCCTCGTTTATCTCTTCACATAATCTTACTGCTGCAGCAGTTGCTCCTCCACTGCTCATCCCGGCAAAAATTCCTTCTTCTGTGGCTAGCCTGCTGGTCATTTCCCTTGCATCCTGTTCGCTCACTTCCAGGATTTTATCAATTTTATTTTTATCAAATATTTTTGGAAGATATGCCTCCGGCCATTTACGTATCCCTGGAATTTTGGCCTCATCTGTTGGCTGTACCCCAACAATCTGAATCTCTTTATTTTTTTCTTTTAAAAAAGTAGATGTTCCCATTATAGTTCCGGTAGTTCCCATGGAAGATACAAAATGGGTGATTTTGTGTTCTGTGTCATTCCAAATTTCCGGGCCTGTAGTGTTATAATGTGCTTTCCAATTATCGTTATTACTAAACTGGTTAAACATAAAGTAATCTCCCTTTTTCATTTTATCTTCAGCATAATCCCTCGCTCCTTCTATTCCACCTTCTGCATTGGTAAGAATAACCTTAGCTCCGTAAGCACGCATCGTTTGTACTCTTTCTATTGTGGAATTTTCAGGCATAACAAGTTCTATATCCAGCTTAAACATACTGGCAATCATAGCCAGGGCTATTCCAGTATTTCCACTGGTAGCTTCAATTAGCTTGGTATTCTTACTAATCTCCCCACGGTCCAGAGCACTTTTTATCATGTTATATGCAGCCCGGTCCTTAACGCTACCGCCGGGATTTTGTCCTTCCAGCTTTAAGTACAGGGAAACCTTCGGATTTTTCACCAAAGTACCGGCTTTGACTAAAGGAGTATTACCAATAAGCTTTAATATAGAGTCATTCATTTTTCCGAAGTATTTTTTATGTTGATCTGGGGGTTATGGGAAACCATTGAACCTGCCGGTACAGATGCGGTGAGCCAAACATTACCTCCAATAATGCTGTTTGCTCCAATAACAGTTTCACCTCCAAGAATGGTGGCATTGGCGTAAATGGTTACGTTTTTTTCTATGGTGGGATGCCTTTTGACACTTCTCATTTTTCGATCTACATAAAGTGCACCCAAAGTCACCCCCTGGTATATTTTTACATTATCTTTAATAATAGCAGTTTCTCCAATCACCACTCCAGTAGCATGATCTATAAAAAAAGGAGTGCCAATCTCGGCGCCGGGATTAATATCTGTTCCGGTAAGACGATGGGCAAATTCCGTCATTAATCTTGGCACCAGCGGTAAACCAAATTCATAAAATTCATGGCTTAGCCTGTAAATGGCAATTGCAAAAAATCCGGGATAAGAAAGGTAAACTTCTTCTACAGAATTTGCTGCAGGATCATTTTGCGCAATAGCTTCTGCATCTTTATTTAGCTTTTTAAGAATTTCTGGTAATCTCTCCAGGTACTCCTGCCAAACATCCCGGCATGGTTTATCCGGCGACCAGCAAACCAGATCTGCCAGTTCCTTAAAAAGCCTTTCCAGGTTTTCAATATTATCGGCTACTGCAGTATCAACATCAAATAGAGTTGCAAAAAGCTTCCGTGTGAAATTTTCTGTTCTTTCTTTGATGCTGAATTTAAGATTCGGATGTTTCTTATTTTTCTGAATCTGTTCAATGATTTTATTTTGATTACTTAACGCCACAAGTATTTCTGCATTTTCAATTTTCAACTTCAAAAATAAACAATAGCTAAGGAAAACCGGGCGTTATTCCGTATAAATACTTCAGCATGAACATCAGTTTTCCCGAAGCAGAAAAGGGATAAATTCCTGAGTTAATTATTTGCCAATTTTGAAACACCTGATTCACTTTACCCGTAAATTTAATTATCAAATTTTATTTATTAACCATTAAATATTTTAGTCATGCAAGAGAAGCAAAAAAAGCAGGATCCTAAGAAAGATGCTGCAAAGAAACAGGATCCTAAAAAACAAGATCAAAACAAAAACACCTCCAAGAAGTAATTTTTGGTTGAGATTTACCATGCCACCTTTAAAAGGTGGCTTTTTTATTCCTGATATGGCAGGAGTTTGTAAACATTATCATTATTATATGCTGTTTCTTTTTCCCCACGAAGCAGAGATACTATCTTTGCCGGTCCTAAAAAGAAGACCATTTGAAAGAATATTATCATTTTTTAAGAACCAACTTTAAACCGGTCAGCTTTGGATGGCTGCTTACGTTCCTTTCCAGTTTTGGACAAACCTTTCTTATTTCATTATATGTTCCGGAAATTATTGAAAGTTTCAATATTACCGAAGGTACTTTTGGGGCCATTTACGCAGGCTGCACTATTGCTGCTTCTGTAATTATGTTAAGTGTTGGCCACACTGTAGATCATAAACCAGCCAAAAAAGTTACGGCTTTCACTGTAATCAGTCTTGCCGCTTCCAGCCTATTACTGGGGTTTTCATATAGTTTAGGCCTTTTAATTATTGCCCTTATTGGTCTTCGGCTTTGTGGCCAGGGATTGCTTAGCCATATTAGCATGACCATAATTTCGAAGTATTTTAAAGAAAACCGTGGAAAAGCATTAAGTGTTTCAGCTTTGGGATATTCTATTGGGGAAGCTATTTTTCCGGTAATTATAGCCTCCCTAATTGCTGCATTCGATTGGCGAATTGCTGCTATAGTGAGCGGGGTTGCACTCTTCTTATATCTTTTGAGGTTGAAATTCACAAATCTGGCGGGCTTTGATAAAGATCTTTCCACAGAAGTAAAGCCTTCAGTATGGTCGCTCCTAAAGGACTATAAAAGTGTGGTATTTCACCGCAAATTCGGGATAATGATGCCGGCAATCTTCATGTTAGGCTTTACTAATACCGCTATTTTCTTTTATCAATACGTTTTTGTGGAAGATAAAGGATGGTCTGCCCAGCTTTATGCAACATTTTTTGTAGTCTATGCAGGGGCACGATTTTTATTCTCTTTGCTGGGCGGGAGCTGGGTTGATAAATTTTCGGCCAGAAAGATGTTTTACTATTATCTTATTCCAATAAACATTGGCCTTCTGCCATTTGCCTTTATGGACAGCATAGTTGGGGCCCTGATTTATCTTATTCTTGCCGGAATTACTACAGGTATGTCCGGTACTGTAAAAACCGCTATTATTGCTGAAATGTATGGACTGGAGAAAATGGGGGCCATACGAAGTGTTTTTACTATGTTTATGGTAATAAGTACTGCATTGGGACCTTTGCTTGTTGGGTTCTTAATAGATTGGGAAGTAAGTTTCACTAATATTATGCTGATTATTTTTGTTGCTATGCTGTTGGCAAATATCAATTCCCAAAGAATGCGAGGCTTAAAGCCTGAAGCTGAAGATGCTAAATAATAGCGGATGTAGGGATTATTGGAAATTAATGAAATTGATCCATCTGTTTTTCAAACCTGTATTTGTTAGGCCAACTCTGTTCCTGCACGTTTATTTCTATTTTGTTCATTCTTTCAAGAAACTCATGTTGCAGACTATTCTGAATAATGAAACCCACCGCCTCTTCAAAAGATTTATACAGACTTTTACAAAAAGCTTCTTTCAACTCTTTATCTGCGGAATATGCCTGGGCAATTTCTATATTATAAATCATAACATTGGCAAGCATCACGGGTTCCATACCTAATTTTCTAAAATGTTTAATATACTTATGGGCAACCGATCTTCTGGTCTTCGCTCTCTTCCTTTTTTGCGGAAAATATTCTTCTGATATTTTTATTTTTGCCTCCTGCACCAGTTTCTCTTCTTTTGGATTAAAAACAAAATCATAAAAGGTTTTTACTTCTCCAAAGCGACCATACAAATCAAGAATTTGATCTTCTAAATCTTCTTTTTCTAATGATGCCAGATATTTTCTTAAATCTCTCTTACTCATTAATTTTAAAATTTACGGTTTAAAAATTTTCCGTAGACCGGAAACCGTATCCAGAATTCCGGCTGATAGATCCCGCAGCCATTCCAACTGGTGGTTTACAAGCTGTGCTTCTCTTAGTTGAAGGCGTATTGATGGATCAATTTCTGTTTTTCCTCCGGCCACTTCCCTTCTTCGTAGCTCCACAAGTTCTTCATAGGATTTACTAAGCCCTCTTTTAGCTTTTTTAATTGCCTGCCCGTCAAAATGATTTTCCGATAATTCTTTCTGAAGAAGTATATCCTCAGCATTTTTCATGTTTTCACCAATATGGCGGGTTACCACTTCAAAATTTTCCGAAGCAGAGGTAGTTTCATTAATACGTATAAAAGTACCTAAGGAAGCCAGGGCCGAGAGAAAGGTTTGATTAAGGCCCACCAGTTTATAAACAAGACCTGAATCCAATTGCCTGGACTCCGGTTCCTGCTTTAACCTTTGAAAAGCCGCACTTAAATTACCCATACTTATAAATGACTGCTTCCTTGCCAGTTTATAGCTTAGAGGCACCTCCCCTTTTTTATGGTAATAAGCATCTATTTCATTAAGATATTTCCTGTTGGCGTTCAGGCTGCTTATCAAATGATCTTTAATATTTTTGATTTCCCATGCCGGCCAGAGAAAATAATTGCCCAAAGCTGCCAAACCGGCGCCTAAAAGTGTATCTATAACCCGAAATTCAATTACCCCCAGCACATTGGGCTGCATTAAAGCATAAATAAAAATAATACTCAAAGTAATGTAGATAGCTGCGGTCCTGTAATTTCGCTGCAAAAGGGAAAACGCCATAGTTAACGATCCAATACCCAGAATAATATAGACGATCTGGTTTTGAGTAAAAAATACTATGCCTACTGCAATGGCGCCGCCTATTAGGGTACCAATAATTCGCTGCCGCGAACGGTCTTTCGTAAGGCCGTAATTAGGCCGCATAATAACCACAATGGTAAGCAGTATCCAGTAAGCATTTTCAATTGAAAAATAAATACCAAGGGAAAATCCAGCAATTACAATCACCGCCAGCCGCAAAGCATGCCTGAATATAGTAGAGTTGAAATTAAAATTTGAAATCAGTATTCCCGGATTATAATTTTGGGTACTAAGAAATTTTACAACTTCTTTATTCTTCAGGAGCGAATTATCCATATCCTCATTATTAGAAAGAATGCTGAATATGCTATTTATTTTATGAATCTGTTCCTGCTGATAGGCATATAAATTTCGTAGTAACAGCATCGTCTCCCTCCTTTCATTTACATTAAGACTTTTCCTGAAATTTTCAATGCTATTTTCTAACTCAGTAAGATGAAGATTTATGTTATTTTCCGGCAAATTTTGCCCGTATTTTAATGAAGAAGAAATTTTCTCCAAATAATCTGCCATGGCTTCGATCAACATTTTCAAATTAGCTAACTGATGTTGCTTTCCTTTTAGCAGAACATCCATTTTAGAATAATCAACAGGGTTTGCCATTGCTAATTCCAGGATATCTACCAGTTCGACAAATACCAGGAGCCTTTTCCTTTCAAAACTGGATTTTTCAGACTTTTTTCCGGAGCTAATTAATACTTCACGCAGTCGTTCATGTTTTTCATTAAGATCGGTTTGAAGTGAAAAAAGTTTCTCCTGAAGTTTGTCTCTTTTCGCAATCTCTGTTGTTAACCGTGCTCTTATCCGCAAATAATCGGAAGTTAAAAGCATGGTTTCTGCCAAAAGATGATCTGTATCTCTTCGTGGATTAATAAAATACCAACCAAGGCTAAGTAGCAAATACCATAAGCCGCCCCCCAGTATTAGCAGCCCCTGCTGCCAGATTTCAAGAGTAGTTGAAATTTTTGTAAAACTAAGCACAACAGCCAGTAGCCCGGAAAAAGTTATAAGGGATGCCCGGTAACCATAAACAGCCAGATAACTGATGCTAAACATAAGTAGTCCTAAAACCGGAATAAGAACAAAAATATTCACCTGGGCGTATCCTGCTATTATGGAAGCAGCTGAAGCAAGTGCAGATGCGCATACTAACCCGATTAGCTTATGCCTTAAACTTCCTGTTACATCACTTGGAGAACACAGTAAACATCCTTTTGCTATGGCCACTCCTATTATAAGGTTTGAAAATGAAGAAAATAAAACTACAGGAATTACGATAGCAATTGTAAGAATAATTGCTTTGGAAAAGTCGGTGCTCCTTATAAAATTAAGGAAATCATTCAGGTACCGGGATAGTTTTGACTTCAAATAGAGAGCAGCTTTTTAATTGATCCAATTTCTAATTTTTAAAGTTAAGCTTAAATTACAAAACCTTTAGAAAGAATTTATTTCTTGACATTAAATTAGGATATGATTCTTGCAGATTTCCTGCTCTGCTCTTAACTTAGGGGAAAAACAGGTTATGAATAATAGCATCATTTTAAAGAACCGTCCTGAAGGAAAACCTTCCATGGATAATTTTCATTTTAAAGAAACAGAAAAACCGGCGGCAGAAGAAGGAGAAATTCTTTTGAAAGCAATTTATGTGAGTGTTGATCCCTATTTAAGAGGGAGAATGCGTGATGAAAAGTCTTACATTCCGCCATTTAAATTAGATGAGCCTATAAGCTCTATGATTGTGGCAGAAGTTGTTGAATCAAATAATGATAATTTTAAACAAGGCGATTTTGTAAGCGGAATGCTTGAATGGAAAATATTTCAAACTTCAAATGGAGAAGGCCTGAATATAATCGATAAAGAATTGGCTCCATTATCTGCCTATATTGGAATTTTAGGGCTTACAGGTATAACTGCGTATTTAGGACTTGAGAAAATTGGCAAACTTAAGAAGGGAGAAACACTACTGGTCTCAGGGGCTGCCGGAGCTGTGGGTAGTGTAGTGGGGCAGATTGGAAAACTTAAATCCTGCAAAGTTGTAGGAATAGCCGGAAGTGATGAAAAAATTAGAACCCTTCAACAAAAATTCAATTTCGACGCAGGAATAAATTATAAGGATACAGAAGATATGGAAACTTCCATTGCAAAGGCATGTCCTGATGGAGTGAATGTTTATTTTGACAATGTTGGCGGAGAAATACTTGACGCTGCAATTGCTAATATGAATAAATATGGCCGGGTAATAAATTGTGGGGCTATTTCATTATATAATGCCAAAGAGCAACCAGCCGGGCCAAGACTGGAAACGACACTTATCAAAAAAAGTCTCTCCATGCAGGGGTTTACGGTGAGGGACTATTTTGAAGATTTTCCTGCGGCCATTAAACAACTTGGAGAGTGGCTTAAAAATGATAAAATTGAATATGAAGAAACCATTGTTGAAGGATTTAATCAAATTCCTCAAGCTTTTATAGATTTGTTTGAAGGCAAAAATAAAGGTAAAATGATAGTAAAGGTCGCTTAAAAAGGCAATTATCAATAAATAAAATTATAACATCAAAAAGCCGGGAAACCCGGCTTTTTTGTATCAATTTCTTCAAATTATTTTTTAGGAGGTTGCGACGGTCTCACTTCGATTTTGCTTGGCAGCGTACGCGGATTCATTTTTAGTAAATCTGTTACTAATTCTCCTATATCCTCCGGTTGTATTTTCCAGGCATCATCCTCTCCCGGAGTATGATCATTAAAATATGAAGCTACGGATCCCGGCATTATTGTACTTACGTTAATACCTTTTTGTCTTAAATCAAGCATAACTGCCTGAGTAAATCCAGTCACCCCAAATTTACTGGCGTTATAAGCAGCTCCTCCGGGAAAAAAGTTTGTTCCCGCAAGACTGGATATGGTAATAACATAACCTTTAGATTTGCTCAATGCATCAACAGCAGCTTTCACGCTGTAAAAAACTCCGGTAAGATTAGTATCTATTGTATCCTGCCATTGTTGTGGTGTGAGCTCTTCTATAGAACCAAATTTACCAACTCCTGCGTTAGCAATCATAGCATCTAGTTTTCCCCACTTTTCAGTCACTTCTGCAATGGCTTTTTGTTGACTTTCATAGTTTCGCACATCGGCTTCCACTCCAATTATATCTCCTTTACCTTTCAATTTTTGAGCAGCTTCGGTTGCGTGTTCTTTGGAACGGCTGCTTATAGCTACTTTCATGCCTTTCTCAAGAAGTGTTTGGGCAATTCCAAACCCAATTCCTTTACTTCCCCCTGTTATAAAAGCTACTTTTCCTTCTAGTGAGTTCATATTTATCTTTTTTCGTTTAATTTTAAAGCTAATGAAGTTAACGATTGCATTAAAGGATAATCAACTAATATATTGTTAATTTTACTTTCCATTAGCTACGTAAAATCTACGTTAAAATCTTTCTAAAAACAACAAAAAAAGTAACTTTGCACAACCATGCAGCTTCTCAATAAGAAGCAACATGGCATAACGTTTAATCTGATAATTTTTACTTCTTTGGAAAATATTAAAGCTCAAAATTTACTGAACAAGATTCACCGCGATTTGAACCGCAATGGTATAATTAGTAATACCATTGTAAAAGAACTTGAAGAATTAAGGTCTCTGGTGGTTGAAGAAGGAAATCCCTTGCTGGCAAAGGTCATCAGATTAACCTATGAACATATTAAAGCTAATGAAGGATTTGATATTCCTATTCCGGAAGACGAACCAATTGAAGATGAAGGTGAAGGTGAAGGTGAAGGTGAAATAGTTGAAGAAACCAGTAAAGCAACTGGTGAAGAAAGTCTGGATTATTTATTATCCTTAATGGCCGATCCTTCAAATAAAATAAATGAAATCGAGCTTAGGGAATATGTAAAATTTTTACAGGAATACGAGTAAGGCCACAAGACTAACTACTCCCATTAAGGAAATTCAGAACAGAATTTTCCAAAAATCTTATTCATTAACCGAATAAGTGAAATTGCTAAAAGATAATTGATGAAAAAGAAAGCGAAATCTAAAAAGAAATCGCGTCTGCGCCTATTACACCAGTATTATGGCTATACGGGGTTTTATAGATTTGTGTGGAAGAGTGTAAAAAAAGCAGTTTTACCTATAATTATTTTTATCGGTGCATTGCTCGCACTGGATTACTTTGTGCTGGACATTGAGAAAATGCTGATCACTGTAACTGAAACATATTCTCCCTTAGGAATTATTAGCGTTTTTTTTATTTCTGAATCTTTACTGGGACTCGTCCCTCCAGAATTATTTATAGCCTGGTCCGGTAAATCTTTAAGTCCTATTCTCAATCTATCTCTTCTTGCTGCTGCCTCATATTGTGGCGGAATCGTCTCTTATTATATAGGTAGGGGAATTACTAAAATTTCATATGTACATGAGCAGCTTGAAGTAAAAATGGCACAACATATAGCTAATACCCGTAAATGGGGTGGTTTTTTAATTATTGTTGGTGCACTTCTGCCTATTCCATTCTCTATCACCAGTATTGCAGCCGGAATTATCAATTTTCCTTTCCCCAGTTATCTTATGTTTGGATTATTGAGATTTGTACGGTTCTATCTTTATGCATTGGTAATATTTGAAATGGTATAAGTGTAGCCGGAGCTGCTAAAGTCTTCAAAATTATCATTAAACTTTTCCTAAATGAAATGTACATGTGTTTCATTTAAAGTAAATTGATTTTACAACCGGGAATCGATGATGGATGACAAATACAAAAAAATGGCACGTATGGGATACGTTGCCAAAGGTACTGTCTACGCAATTACAGGAGTATTAACCTTTTTGGCGGCTTTTAATCTCGGGGGGCAGAAAACAGGAAAATTTCAGGTTATTGAATTTCTGGAAAAACAACCATTTGGAAAGGCTCTTTTAATCCTGATAGGATTAGGCTTTTTATGCTACTCCACCTGGCGTTTCATTCAGGCAATACAGGATCCGGAAGGGGATGGTAAAAATGCTCAGGCCAAAATAGAACGAACTGGTTTTTTTGCCAGCGGAGTAATTTATTTGATTCTGGCAGCTTATACGGTGTTGCAGCTTTTTAATCTTGGCTCCCCTTCTGGAGGAAATGGTCAGAATTCTGCACTAATCTCAGGTAAAATTGGCGTCTGTATTTTTGGAATTATAGGACTTGGAGTAGCAATTGCAAGTTATTATCAATTTAAAAAAGTTTACAGTGGAGAATTTTTAAATAAATTTGAAAACAGATCAATTTCAGAAAAAACAAGAAGAACCACCATAAAAAATACCGGTAATTTAGGGCTCATTGCCAGAGGTACAATTTTAGCAATTATTTCGTATTTCTTTGTACATGCAGCAATAGCTTCCAATACTTCAGAAATAAAAAAGACATCTGATGCATTTTCATTTATCCAGGATTCTTCTTACGGCTCATGGCTTTTAGGAATGGTTGCTGCAGGTTTGGTTTGCTATGCTATTTACGTATTTATGATGGTGAGATACCGTCAATTTCAGGATTAAAAAGGATTAATAACTATAAAAATTAATTAACCACTAAAATTAAAAAACATGTCTGTATTAACAATTATTCTAAATATTCTATTACCACCTTTAGCTGTGTACATGAAACATGGTGTAGGTTCAACTTTATTAATAAGTATAATCTTAACAATAATTGGATGGATACCGGGAGTAATACATGCTTTCCTGGTTAACGGAACTAAATAATGTAATAATAGAGGCTGCCATGTTAATAGCAGCCTCTTTTTAATCCTTCATTTATAGATTAAATCTTCCCCCAGAATTTGTTGCCTCTAATTTTGAAATCGCAACTTTAGTTTAATTAATTGCTTATCCACGGTTCTGAACGGACTTTTCCCATTTCCATGCACTTTGCAGGGCATCAAATAATGATAATTCAGCTTTCCAGCCTAAAACCTTATTCGCTTTTTCTGTATCGGCATATGCAGCAATCACATCCCCTTCCCTCCTGCCTACAATTTTATAGGGCAGCTTTTTGCCTGTAGCTTCTTCAAAAGTTTTTATTACTTCCAAAACAGAATTTCCTGTGCCTGTTCCTAAATTAAATACTTCATAATTTGATTTTTCCTTAGCGCTTATTAAACGGTCCAATGCTACAACATGGGCTTTTGCTAAATCCATAACATGAATATAATCCCTGACGCATGTTCCATCCTGGGTAGGATAATCATCTCCAAAAACTGATAATTCTTTTCTCTTCCCTATAGCAGTTTGTGTGATAAACGGAACCAGGTTTTGCGGAGTTCCAATAGGTAATTCCCCAATTTGCGCAGAAGGGTGAGCACCTATAGGATTAAAATAACGTAAGGAAATTGCTTTGAAACCGGAATTGACTTTACAGGTATCAGAAATAATTTCCTCTCCTATTTGCTTTGTATTTCCGTATGGTGACTCTGCTTTTTTAACCGGAGCATTTTCAGTAATAGGCAATTCATCTGCCTGCCCATAAACTGTACAGGAGGAACTAAAAATAAAGTTAGCCCCGGGGTTTTCTGATAATTCCTGCAAAAGATAAATAAGCGTGGAGAGGTTATTTTCATAATAAAGCAAAGGCTTCTCAACACTTTCTCCCACTGCCTTTGAAGCAGCAAAATGTATTACTCCATCTATATCAGAATGTTTCTCAAAAAACTTACTTACTGCAGTTTTGTCCCTTAGATCCATTCTTTCAAATTCGGGCTTTTTATTGGTAATCTTTGTTATACCTTCCAGTACGTCTATAGAAGAATTGGAAAGATTGTCTATAATAACTACTTCAAAACCCTGCTCATGCAAGGCTACCACGGTATGAGATCCAATAAATCCCAATCCGCCGGTAACTAAAACTTTTTTGCTCATTGATTAGATTGTTGTTGCTGCAAATTAAGAAAAATTTTCAAAAAATATTTGATAAAGACAAATAAATGTAAAATATACGCTAATAAATGCTTCTGAAAATTAACTAAACTAACGGTGAGAATACTCCATATCCTTATCTTTGCATTTATAATTATTCAACTATGCAGATAGAGCAGAAAAAAGGATTGTTTAAGTGGATAAGCATTCTGGAAGGAATTTCTTTTCTTGTTTTATTATTCCTGGCTATGCCGCTAAAATATTTTTTTGATAATCCCGAGCCTGTCAGGTACGTAGGCATGGCTCACGGAATATTGTTTATTGCCTATGTAGTTGGAGCACTTTTGCTTTATAATGCGATGCAATGGAGAATAAAAGATCTGGCTTTTATCCTGCTCTTTTCACTTGTGCCTTTCGGGCCGTTTTACGTTGAAAAAAAATATCTTTAATTTATGGATCTGAGCCAGGAAGTTAGCTACCTCACAAATTTAGTGGAAAATGTATTGATTTCCCAGGGAGTATATACCACAGTAGCTATATATATAAATTTACTTATTAATATAAGTATTCTTCTAGTTCTGGTATTCCTCATAAAATATCTGATAAGGCGTTTTGTGGTAGAATCGTTTAAAGTTTTTACCGATAAAACAGTAACTACTTTTGACGATTTCCTTATCCAGAGTAATTTTCCAAAATATGTAGGGGAAATAATTCCACTGCTTCTGGTTTATTATATGTTGCCTTACGTATTTGCAGATTTTCCCGCACTTCTGGAAGGTTCGTTTTTTTCATTCAATTTCTATATTCTTCTTAATATTTATGCTGTTATTCTTTGCGTATGGATTGCAAGAAGCCTTATCAGGACGTCCCGAAATTACCTTAAAACCCAAGAGGAATATAGTGATAAGCCTATAGAAAGTTATAGCCAGGTTGTGCTCATTATACTTTGGGTAATTGGCTTTATGTTTATTTTTGCAGAGATAACAGGAGAATCTGTTATAAGTTTTGCGCTTTCCCTGGGTGCTGCTTCTGCTATTCTATTGCTGGTGTTCAAAGACACGATTCTGGGATTTGTAGCCTCCATACAGGTTTCTGTTAATGACATTGTAAGAATAGGTGACTGGATTACTTTTAGCCGTTATGGTGCCGATGGTAATGTGACTGAAATAAACCTTGCCACGGTAAGGGTACAAAACTGGGATAATACATTTACAACAATCCCCACTTACAGCCTTATTTCTGATTCTTTTCAAAACTGGAGGGGGATGCAGGAAAGCCCCGGCAGAAGAATTAGAAGAGCTATTTACATAAAGCAGAATTCTGTGAGGTTTTTAACTGCGGAAGAGATTAAAGAATATAAAAAAATAAAATTAATATCGGAGTATGTGGAAAATCGTCAGATTGAAATAGATAAGTATAACGAGAAGAACGGTTTTGATAAAAGTCTTTTATTAAACGGAAGAAATCAAACCAATCTGGGAATTTTCCGGAAATATGCAGATACATATTTACATGAGCACTCTGCTATTAATAAGGATCTTTACATTATTGTGAGGCAACTTGCCCCGACTCCTCAGGGGCTTCCTATTGAAATTTTATGCTTCAGCAAAGATAAAAGATGGGAAAATTTTGAATATATCACTTCCGATATTTTTGATCATTTAATTGCTGCAATCCCCTTTTTCAACCTCAAACTGTTTGAATCCCCCTCTGGCGACGACCTTCAGAATTTAAAAATTGTAATTCCGCCTAAAGTACTTTAGTAAATTGCAAGTGATTAAAACCAGAAGCCCCTTCAGCTGAACAACTAGATTAGGCTATGTATTAAATTATAATGGTCATAAACAACCGCAGAAGGCAGAAGGAAGAAAAGAAAGAAGAGGCAGGGGCTTCTCCAAGGAACCATAATTTAAACTAGCTATTTATGCTGATTTATTTTTCGCTTTTAATGAGCTTAATTGGTATTTTAGTAGAAATTCTTCCCAATGCAATCAACAGCTTATAGATCTACCTCGCTACAAGAAGCGTTCTTCAGGTTCTACAATAACTTTATTGAACAGTTGCCCGGCATAGGCCTGGGAATTTTAATTATTATTCTGGGCGTACTTTTAGGAGGATGGATTGGCAAATTTGCAACAAGACGAATTTCTGCCCGCACCCACGATCCGCTTATGAGCCGTTTTTTGGGAAAAGCCGTAAGATTTATTTTTGTAGTTATGGCTATTATGCTTGCTTTAAGAGCAGCGGGATTAGGAGGTATAGCCACTGGAATATTAACTGCTGCCGGAGCCGGCGCACTGGTTTTTGGTTTCGCTTTTAAAGATATAGGAGAAAACTTTATTTCAGGAATTATCCTCGCATTTAATCGTCCTTTTGATATTGAAGACACTGTGGAGATTGGGGAAAATTTCGGTAAGGTAAAAACGCTGGAATTCAGGTATACCAAATTAAAAACCTTTGATGGCAAAGATGTTTATATCCCAAATAGTGATGTGCTTACAAAACCTGTTACCAATTACACTGAAGATGGTTTTTTCCGATGGAGTTTTATGATTGGCATTGCTTATGAAGATAATATTGATAGCGCAAAACGAACTATTATGGAAGCCCTTAATAAAGAACCAATGGTAATTAAGAATGAGTTACACCAAAATTTCATAATAGAAGATGAACTGGCGACCAGTACTGTAAATCTAAAAGTTTTCTTTTGGGTAGATACAAAAGACTTTAGGATGACAGCACTTATCACAAAAGGTAATGTAGTGCGCGCTGTTAAGGAAGCCCTGGAGAAAAATGGATTTTATATGCCTGCAGATATACAGGAAATTAAACTTTATGGAGGTGAGAAAGAATTTCCTGTTAGACTGGCAGAACGAAAAGACGATCCTAAAACCAGAACATCCTAATCTGCCAGCCTGTCTTTTACAAACTCTACCTTTGTTTTACCATGTGGTTTAGGTCTTCCCTCTTCATCAAGAGCAACCATTACTATTTTATCTATAGTTATGATTGTTTCACGGGTCATCTTATTACGAACCTCACATTTTAAGGTCAATGATGCAGTTCCGAATTTCACCACTTCAATTCCTATTTCCACAATATCACCTTCCCGGGCAGAACTGCGAAAATCAATCTCACTCATAAATTTAGTAACAGTTTTTTGATTTTCCAGCTGAATGATACTATATAATGCACATTCCTCATCAATCCATTCCAGTAGCTGCCCCCCAAAAAGGGTACGATTGGGGTTTAAATCTCCGGGCTTAACCCATTTTCTGGTGTGAAATCTCATTTTTAGTCTTTAAATTAATCGGAAAAATTAGATAATAATCATTTAAGGAGCTGATTGAAAGCTCAATACAACCCCATTATATGCAAATAATACTATAGAAGTTTTCTGGCCGTAGAAATAATTTCATTATGATCAAAAGCAAGTTCAGGCAGTTTATCCAGCTCGAACCATTTAGCTTCACTGGCATCATCGCCCGGTTTAAGATCTTCTTCACAATAGATTCGGCAAAGAAAAGCTATGGAGATCATTCTGCCGCGTGGATCTCTTCCCGGTTTGCCGAAGGCATTTATTTGTTCCAAAGAATTTACTTCTACCCCCGTTTCTTCCTTTAACTCTCTTTTTGCAGCCTCTTCAAGCTCTTCGCCTTCTTCTATAAAGCCTCCCGGTAGAGCCCATTCTCCTTTAAAAGGATCTTTTTTTCTTTGAATCAGTAAAACTTTAAATAAATCATTTACGTTGCATAAAACAACACTATCTACTGTTATAGCAATATCATGCTTTCCCATTTTATAATGTTTTTGGTATTTTTAATTGAGTTTTAAATTTTTTATTGAATTTTTCAATAAAATAAGCTGATAGTAAAGGAGAAGCCTGTTCAAGATTCTGGTGAACAAAAAAATATACTTTTTTTAGACCCATTTCATGCCATTCCCCCAGCCTATCCAACCAATCATCAAGACGGGTATAGTCACTTTTATGATTGGCACCATTGTACCTGATAAATGCGGTATCATTGGTAAGCCTCATGTGGAGCAAATCTCTTCTACCGGCACTATCAGTAATTATGCTTGAAATATTGTGCTTTATCAGCATCTCGTTAAGTTCATTAGCCACCGTGGATTCGTTGTACCAGTCAGTATGTCTAAGTTCAAGTCCAAGGGGAATTTCATCAGGCCAGTGTTTAAAAAATGGCTCAAGTCGATTCATAAATTTTGGCTGAAAATTATCCGGCATTTGAAGAAATACCATTCCCAGCTTCTCCTTAAGTGGCAAAATATTGGTTATAAAGTCATCTACAAGTGTTTCACATTCATTTAAGCGTTTCAAATGGCTGATGATCCTCGGAACTTTTGGGAAAAATTTAAAATCAGCTTCTGCTTTATCCGCCCATTTTTCGAATTGTTCTTCAGGAAACATCCTGTAAAAGGAAGCGTTCAATTCTATGGAATTAAATTGTGCGCTGTAATACTGAAGTTCATCTTTGGTTCCTCTGGGGTAAAAATTCTTCAGATCTTTCTTGTTCCATTTAGCACAGCCAATCCTAATATCCCCAAATTTTTCTGAATTATAATTTGAAAGAACATCTTTGGTTTGTTTATGAGTTTCAGGAAGAATAAAATCTATATTTTCCGGCTCATCAACTTTTCCGAATTTCATCTAATACTTTTTAATATTTGTTGAAATATACGGTTTTTGTGTTCACGAATTCCTTGATGCCGTGCCCCGAAAGTTCCCTGCCGTAGCCGGATTCCTTCGTGCCACCAAAAGGTAATCGTGGATCACTTTTAACAAGCTCATTTATAAAAACTGAGCCGTCCTCGAATTGTGGAACCAGTTTTTTGGCAAATTCAAAGTCTTCAGTAAAAATAGAAACCCCTAAACCAAAGGAAGAACTATTAACCAGATCTACCGCTTGTTTCTCATCTTCAAAAATAGTGACCGAAACAACAGGTCCAAAAGTTTCCTCTTTAAAAACTGCCATATCTTTATCTACGTTACCCACTATAGTTGGTTCATAGTAAGCCTTATCCCTTTTCCCTCCAAGCAGTATTTTAGCTCCTTTCTCTACAGAACGGTTTACCTGATCTTCCAAATCTTCAGCAAGATCCTTCCGCGCCAGAACTCCTATAAAGGTATCCTCGTTTACAGGATCTCCACTTTTAAGAGCTTTTACCTGCTCAATGAACATTTTCATAAAGTCCTGCTCAATATTTTTTTGTAGCAATAATCTCTTTCCTGCTATACAACTCTGACCGGTATTTTGAAAACGGGCTGTTACACACGTTTTAACTGCTTCCTCAAGATTGGCATTTTCAAAAACCACTAGTGCATTGCTGCCACCAAGTTCCAGCACCGATTTTTTTATTTTTTCTCCTGCCACGGAAGCCACTGCGCTTCCTGCAGGTTTACTGCCGGTTAGTGTTACAGCCTTTATACGCTCATCTCTAATAACATCTTCCACTTTTTTGCTGCCGATAATTAGATTTTGAAAACAGCCTTTAGGAAAGCCTGCGTTTTCAAAAACCTTCTGTATATTATTGGCCGATTTCATTACATTGCTGGCGTGTTTAAGCACTCCGATATTTCCTGCCATTAACGCCGGAGCAGCAAACCTAAAAACCTGCCAGAATGGAAAATTCCATGGCATAACGGCTAGTACTACCCCAAGAGGCTCATAGCTTACATAACTACTTGCTGCATCGGTTTCAATAACTTCATCTGCGAGTTGTGATTCTGCATTTTCAGCATAATATTCACAAACCCATGCACATTTTTCAATTTCTGAAATGGATTGTTTAATAGGTTTGCCCATTTCCAGGGTAATATCCATTGCATATTCCTGTTTATTGCTTTTAAGCTCTTCCGCAGCAGCTTTCATAAGTTTAGTACGTTCTGCAAAAGAAGTATTTTTCCAGGAATAAAATACGGAATTCGCTTTAGCAAGCGCGTCATCTACCTGATCTTTTGTGAATTCCTGAAATTTTTCAATTTCTTTATCGTTATAGGGATTTTTAGAAATAATCATTTTTCTTCTTCTTATGTGGGTTTCTTTTAAATATAATAAGAAGTACAGGACAGCGTAGGACGATTAAGAGGATTTTAACTTGTTTTAAGGATGTTTATAAGTAGTTTAAAAGTTGACTCTTCCAAACGAGTTTCATATTGCAATTTTCTTACATTTAATAAAACCTTACTCGTCATGAATCCACGCGATCTTCAACTAACCGGGTTAAGACCCGAAATTCCTTCAGCAAAAGTTTCAGACAATATGAGCATGGAGGAGCAATTTCAAAACCAAACCTTAAGGCCGGTGGTTAAACTTCAGGATGAATTGCTGGTAGAAGTTTTTCGGAATTATATCTCAAAGCATAAGAATACCTTTTATGAACTGAATCTGGATAAACGGATGGAGTATATTGAAAACGCGGTGCAAAAGGATATTAAATTCAGGAATTCGCTTAAAGGGATTATTATAGGTCAGTTTACCCTGAAAGAATATGCTCAGTACATCAAGAATTCTTCTGCTCTTAATAAACGAATGATGAATATTGTAAAGGAACGCCTACAGGCAAATATTCAGCTTCTAGAAAAAAATATGGCGTATTAACAAACCTGTTATTATAGTTATAGCAAAGCTCATAAGTGTTCCTATAAGAACATATTCGGTTTGCTTTCTTGCGCCGGCTTCAGACTTATCACTAAAGCGTAGAATTGATTTTGCTGCAATTAGAAAACCTATTGCTGAAAAATTGTTGGTTAAAATAAATGTAAGCACCAGAATTCTTTCAAAAATTCCTATGTAGCGCCCCGCGGCTTCCAAGCTTACACTTTTTCCTTCTTCCAGTAGCTCATTATGCCAGCCTTCAGTGGATTTTCCTACAATAAAACCTACTGGAAATATTACCAGCAGATAGCCAATTATTATTGCCAGGGCAGAAGGGGATGATACAAAAGATACTACCATAGGTAGAACCTGGTCATATTCATTAGATAAATATACCCATACCAGTAATATAATGATAATATGAAATAATTGATCCAGCAAAAATACCTGCAGATTATCTTTGTTGTGCATTAACTTCCAGTAATCAATAAAAAAGTGGGTTAAAGCAATAAATAATGCTACATACCATAAGTGCCATTGTTGAAGCAGGATATAGGTTAATAATCCTGCAATAAATGAATGGATGTACAGGTATTTAGATGTAGCTTTATATTTTCTTTTATGGAGTACCCATTTTGTGGGCTGAAAAACAAAATCGGTGAGGATATGCGCAAGTAATAACTGAAGTAAAACGAGTACAGCAATCATGAGTTAAAATTTTGAGAAATAACTTTTTGATATCTTTCCAGTAAAGTAGAAATAGCTTCCCAACCTGCTGCCTTTTTTCTTTGATTTACGGCCGATTGACTTATTTTTAAGGTATTGGCTATTTCCTGTTCCTTATAATCATGAAGAAGGTAATAAACTACCTCTGCTGAAGCTGTACTCCATTTTTCAATGAAGGTATCCAGAAGCAGTAAACTACTGTTAAACTCTCCATTTATATTATCATCGGGTGTTTTTAACATTAATGTTCTTCCATTTTTTTTCATCTCATCCAGGGTCCGTCCTGAAAATTGAAAAGCCTGTCCGTTAGATTCCCCAATAGAATCACGGCGAAAATTATAGTCTCCTATTCCAATAGCAGTTTTGGAGTCGGCTTCTCTGGATAAGGTTCTTCTGCCGGAATTGGAGTTGTTCTGGATCTTATTAATGGCAGCCTTTAACTGAAGGGCTATATGCAATGCATTTTCAGGATTTTGTATAACCCCCTGAAAGCTATCTCCCCTATAAATTTTAAAGCTGTTTTCCTTTTTACCTTCTTGCTCCCAGATTAATTCAAACTCCTTATTCAGTATAGAAATAACTTTTGTTAACAACAATTTGCTGTAGTTAGAAGAATTAATTAAGTCGGCTGTAATCACGGCTATCATATTTCAAATATAAGATTTATTAGTCTAAAACCTAATAATCATTATTTATAAGCATATAGACTTATAAAATATTATTATAAGTCTTTAAACTTATAATAATAAGCTGGAAATCTTAACCGGCATATTAAACTTTTCCTAAAAGTTCTTTTAAGAATTATCGGATACTTATTTTTAAAAAAATCAACAAATTTTACTATGAAAATTAATAAGAAAGAGATCTACTATAAAGCTTTAGAAGTGGTAAATGAACAAATTGAAAAATACCAGGGCGAAATGGATATGATTAAAGAATCTATGGATGCCAATGATGTGAAAACCGATTATGATGAGGACAACCGCGGAAAACTCTTAGGAGATTTTGAAAAAAATGCTGATCATCTGAGCCACGCCCGTGAAATGAAAGAAACCCTTAGCCGGTTAGATTTAGATCATTTTAGTGAAACAGTAGATTTTGGAAGTGTAGTGGAAACAGAAAAAAACTATTATTTTATTTCAGTGCCCCTGGGAGAGTTACAGTTGGAAAACGGGAGTAGCTTTTTTGCCATTTCAACAGAGGCGCCTGTATACGAAGGCTTAAAAGGAAAGAAAGCGGGAGAAAGCTACAAGTTTAATGGAAAAGAATTTAAAGTAATAGCCCTTCACTAATATTATTCAGGATATTCGACTCGTAAATGATAAATATTCTTAAGCTTGCGCTTAAGAATTTTTTTTACGAGTTGGATTTCTTTAAAAGTAATATTGGAATTCAGGAATTGCCCATCTTCCATCTGTTTATTGATAATCTTTTCTACAAATTCGTCAATTAGAGTTGAAGTAGGCTCCTTAAGACTTTTACTGGCTGCTTCTACACTATCACACATCATAAGAATTGCCGTTTCTTTACTAAAAGGAATAGGGCCGGGATAACGAAAATCATCAGGATCTACTTGTTCACTGCTATTCTCTTTTTCCTTCATTAAAAAATAATAAACTGTACTGGTACCGTGGTGGGTTCTTATAAAATCGATCACCCTGTCTGGCAAATTGTTCTTTTTGGCAATTTCAATTCCTCTTATTACATGCTCAATAATAATTTCTGCACTTTCTCTTGGAGATAATTCATCATGCGAATTTACAGATGTGGTTTGATTTTCGGTAAAATAAGTAGTATTCTGCATTTTGCCAATATCATGATAAAGTGCCCCTACCCTAACCAGCATAGCATTGGCGCTAATCTCATTGGCTGCCGCCTCTGCCAGATTGGCAACGTTAAGGGAGTGATGAAAAGTCCCCGGTGCTTTTTCAGCTAACTCCTTCAGCAGTTTGGAGTTAGTATCGGAAAGTTCTAGCAGAGACATGTCAGACACCATTCCGAAGATCTTTTCATAAATGTAAATAAGTGGTTGAACAAAAAGGGTTGCCAGGCCACCAAGCAAAAAAGTGAGAAAAACCTCCCCTTTCACATCAGTAATACTCCCTTCCTGAATAATGGTAAAAGCAAAATAAGAAATAATATAAACCAGGGTAATCTGCCCAACCGAAATAAAAAGGTTCGCACGTTTATAAAGTTCAGAAACCGTGAGAATAGTAACAATTCCTGCAATGATCTGCAGGAACATATATTCGTAGCTGTTTGGCACTATAAAACCCAGTAATAAAACCGTAATAACGTGGGTAAATAAACCAAGGCGGGCATCAAAAAAGGCTTTTAAGGTAAGTGGCAAAATACATAGTGGCACAACATATACATAATCTATATTGAATTTTACCACCAGATTAGTGAGCATCACCATAAAGATGACGTTGAAAAAAATAAAAGTGACTTTCACATTATTTTCAAAAATCTCCCACCTGTATTTCCTGATAAAAAGCAGTAACATGAGCAAAGCCAGGGCTACAAGTGTACTGTACCCCACCAAAATCCAGTTATAATTGTCCTGGCTCCATACCTGTGATTCGTATTCCTGCTTCAGGGATCGCAGAATATTATATTTATCGTTATCCACCACTTCCCCTTTGGCAATCACCCGGCTACCCTGCTCAATAATACCACGGGTATAGGAAATACTATTCAGCTTACTCTCCAGTTCCTTTTGAGTAAGGTCGTTATTAAAGACCACATTAGGCTCAACAGAATTAAAAAATACTTCAAGTAATTCATTCTTGAAAAAACCTATGTTTGCCTGATCAATTTCATTGCTGAGAAAACTGCGGATATCTCCCTGCTTCAAAATCTTCTTATAGGTTACCTCATAAGCTTCATTTCCCTTGCGCAAATAAACCAACTGCTCCGGTCCCATCCTGCTGCTTTCCTGCAGGAGTCCATTTTTGTAAATCTTATCTATTGTTTTCTCTACAAAGTTATTAAGAGGGCGTTCGGCAAGATCCAGAATACTATCGCTAAAAGTTCTTTGCACTTCATGCAGGGCATCGGCCTTTACCCGCTTTACCATTTCGGTATTAAACTCGTAATAAGGAATAAGGCTGTTCTTTATCTCCTGTCTTTCCTGCTGAATTTCCTCTTCAGTCTTTAAAATGGCAAAATCAAAAGGAGCATATAAATTCTCGTACTGCCATGGCTTATTTTTGGGAATATCGTACTTAAATTTTCCGCCCTTCGGAAGAAGATAAACAATTAAAACCGCAGATAGTATGAATAAAAATATCTTGTAAAAAAGCGCCTGATTTTTATAAAGGCCATTTATGAAATTGCTCATGTACATTCAGCTATTGATCAAATGTAATAAAAATCACCCTGAAATATACTCTATTGATAAGTTCCTTATAAAATCCTTAACTTCGCGGAAGCAAGAAATTAAATAAAAAAATATGAATAAAGAAGTAGTAATAGTGAGTGCTGCCCGTACTCCAATCGGGAGCTTTCTGGGAAGTCTTTCAAGTGTTCCTGCCACTAAATTAGGGACTATAGCTATAAAGGGTGCTCTGGATAAGATAAATTTGAAACCTGAACTTATAGAAGAAGTATTAATGGGAAATGTTGTTCAGGCAGGTGTTGGGCAGGCTCCCGCGAGACAGGCGGCTTTGGGTGCCGGTATTCCCGCAACTGTCCCCTGTACTACCATAAATAAAGTATGCGCCAGTGGGATGAAAGCACTAATGCAGGCCGCACAGTCTATTATGCTTGGTGATACGTCTATAGTTGTTGCCGGCGGGATGGAAAACATGAGTTCTATACCGCATTATCTTCACCTTAGAAAAGGTCATAAATTTGGTCCTGCTGCTATGGAAGACGGATTGCAGAAGGATGGCCTGGTAGATGCTTATGACCAGAATGCGATGGGTGTTAGTGCAGATTTGTGTGCCAAGGAGTATAACTTTTCCAGGGAAGATCAGGATGCTTTTGCAATCCAGTCCTATGAAAGATCTGCCAAAGCATGGAAAGAAGGAAAATTTGATAATGAAGTTGTGCCGGTAGAAGTGCCTCAACGCAAAGGGGATCCTGTAATTGTAAAGGAAGATGAAGAATACAGGAATGTAAAAATTGATAAAATTGCTTCTTTAAGGCCTGCTTTTAGCAAAGACGGAACAGTAACCGCAGCAAATGCGTCTACTATAAATGATGGAGCAGCTGCTATGGTTCTAATGAGTAGGGAAAAGGCTGAAGAATTAGGCTTAAAAATTCTGGCTACAATTAAAGGTTTTGCAGATGCCGCACAGGAGCCAAAATGGTTTACAACTTCACCTGCCAAAGCTCTTCCTAAAGCACTTTCAAAGGCCGGAATTGACCAGGAGGAAATAGACTATTTCGAATTTAATGAAGCTTTCTCTGTTGTTGGTCTTGCCAATATGAAGATTCTGGGCTTAAGCAACGAAAAAACAAATGTAAACGGCGGCTCTGTTTCCCTTGGCCACCCTCTTGGCTGCAGCGGTGCCAGAATTGTGGTAACATTGTTAAATGTACTTGAGCAGAACAATGCCACGCTGGGAGCAGCTGCAGTATGTAACGGCGGCGGTGGAGCCTCAGCAATGATTATTAAGCGACATTCTTAAACGACCTGATAACCATTATTGAATGCAATACGGTATTTGCCATTTAAGCATCGTCCCCATTCGTTTCTCGGCTTCAGATCAGAGTGAAATGGTATCTCAACTATTATACGGTGAACATTTTAAGATTCTCGAAGAACGCGGAAAATGGAGCAGAATTCGTGTTGCTTTTGATCAACTGGAAGCATGGATTGATAATAGACAATACCTCAAGCTCACGGAAGATCAATACGTGCAACTTGAAGAGCAGGGATCTAATTTATCTGCAGATCTTTTCAGCTATATTATAGATGCAACAGGACAACTACTACCGGTGCCGTTAGGTGCCGTTCTCAATTTCTTAAAACCGCTAGGGCATTCCTTTGAAGGTGAAATGACTACAGACAGAAAAGAAAAGTCTACTCTTATCAATACTGCTCTTCTTTACCTGAATAGTCCATATTGCTGGCGTGGAAGATCTCCCTTGGGAATTGATTCCAGCGGTTTTACACAAATGGTTTATAAGCTGAACGGCTATAGATTAAAAAGAACTTCCGCAGAACAAGCCACTCAGGGAGCTCCATTAAGTTTTATTGAAGAAAGCGAACCGGGAGATTTGGCTTTTTTTGACAATAATGAAGGGATTATTGAGCATGTGGGAATTATGATGCAGGATAACCATATTATTCATGTAGACGGGATGGTACGGATTGACCGTATAGATCATTCCGGGATTTTTAATGTAGACCAAAAGCGGCATACTCACCAACTTAGAGTAATTAAGAAGATAATTTAATCCTGATGTTTTGTGCTGTAAAAATTGGCTTCGTGCTCAATAAAATTATCGTAATAAGTATCAGCATTATTTGCTTCTATTTGATATAGTAAAATTCTAAAAGGTTGCTGTACATCGTAATAGAAAATTTTATCCAGAAAGTTGAAAAATTTATAATTTTCATTGAAGTATGAGAAAACCGGCTGCATATAGGAATTGATAAAATTATAGTCATGATATTGATAGACATGGATGATTTCATGACTTATAGTTCGATAATTTTCAAGTTCACTGGTCTTTATCATAATAGCTGTACCCACAGCATACCCAAGCGATTGTGACCCTGTGGAAGTTGTTCCGGTTTCTCTTTCAGAAAACATGAATACTCCAGATTTCAAGGTTCTCTCTAGTTCAAATTTACCTCTCTGTGTAGCATAAGCAGTTCCTATAAGTGCTGCAGGATAAATTTGATACTTGAATTTAAAACCATCTTCAAAATGAAATTCCAAACGATTAAAGCCTATATTTAAATTGTACTGGCTCCAGATGGGCTTATTTAGAGCTGCATTTTCAATAATTGAGATACCTGCGGAGTTTAATACTTTAGCCGGCCAGCTGTAAATAAGATTTTCTTCTGCAGCAATCCTGCCTACCAGGTTTTTACTTTCATAAACAAGATACCCACCCACAACTCCTTTAGACATACCTTGTAATAAGGTTGGGAAAAATCGATCTGTCTTGTCTTTATTCATTATAGCTCCTACTCCGCTAAAAATTGCTCCAACAGAAATATTATAAAGCGCCGCTTCGGCGTTATTAGCCTGCGCCCGGGATGTATAGTTTCCGGGGAAAAACAGGATAAAAACGATATAGATAAATTTCTTTAAGATGAGAAAACAATTACATTCTGAAGTTAAGCATTAATATAAAAAAAGCCGCTGAATTTCAGCGGCTTTGATTTTACTTAAAGTAAGTTAATGATTTACTGTTGTTGGTTCTGAAGCATAGCATCCATTTCAGCTACTTTATCCTCATTACCTAATTGCGTGTAAATATTTTTGGCAGTTCTTACAGCCTCGCTATTAGATGGTTTATTCTGAATAACTTCTTCAAGATAAGGAATTGCCTCTTCATAAATTTGGTTTCTTTCTTTCTGCAATTCATCATACTTCTTGGTATCTTCCTTACTCATTCCAAGGTTATTCATTTCATCAATGATTTCTCTCTCTTTGCCAAGAATTAAAGCCACCATATTTAATTTGGCGTCAGTCATCTCTGGATCTAATTCCACAGCTTTTTGGTAATACTGCATTGCTTTTTCTGTATTTCCAAGATCAGCACTGTTTACACCAAGATTATAATAAAGAGAAGGATTGTCTGGTGCCTGTTCCACCACTTTTTCCATTATCTCATTATATTTCTCTTTATCCCCCATATTGTAGTACATATTAGCCTGAACCTGCATCAACTCAATATCATTAGGATTTTCCTGCATTGCAGACTCCATTGCAGCTTCTGCCTTATCATATTTCTCCTGACTTACATAAATTCTTGCGATAAGGCTGGTAATATCACCTCTTTTAGAAGGAACTTTTTGTTCTCTGGGGTCAGAGTATTGGCCAGTTTTCGTCATAAGATCCATCTGCTCTTTACTACCCATCATTTCTTCCTCACCAGTTTCAGAATTCACTGCGTAGTATTCAGTGCCGCTACCATCATATCCTATTTCATTAAGAGTATTTAAATATTCAAGGCCCTTTTCATAATCTTCTGCCTGTACGGCATTATTTGCTGCATAATAAAGATGGATAGTGTCGGTTTGTCCACTTAACTGATAGCTGGTGTATAATTTTTCAGCAGCATCTGAAAACTTTTGTGCATTCTGATCGGCAATTGCACCCTGTACCAATCCATTTCTTACAGCTACAAGACCCTCTTCAGCCTCGTCAGACCCCATATCTTTAGCTTTTTGATAGGCATCTGCGGCAGTTTTTAAGTCTTCAATAGAAACATTTTCACCTGAACCAAGATAAGCCTGGCCTTTATACAGGTAGAATCTTTCTGTCCATCTGTCATTTGCTTCAGAGATCACCTGTTCTGCTGTACTCAGCAAGGTCTTAGCCTCTCCATAGTTGCCATCTTCAATGGCATCCTCAGCATCTCTAATTTCGCTTTTTTGGGCGATTGCTGTCATGGCTAAAAAAGACAACGCCAGCGTCAAAATATTCGTTTTCATTTGATTTTGGTTTAATTATTTAATTATTCTTCACTATCGTCAGCAATAGTTGTGCCATTGGTATTTATATTGCCAGTATCAGGAGTTTCAGCATCGTCCATGGCTTCTACATCATCCTCATCATGAAGCACTTTTGCCACAGCAGCAATGGAATCTTTTCCTTTTAAATTGATTAACCTGACACCCTGGGTTGCACGCCCCATTACACGAAGATTTGACACTCCCATCCTGATAGCAATTCCCGATTTATTAATGATCATAAGATCGTCTTTATCGGATACATTCTTAATGGCGACAAGGCCACCTGTTTTCCCTGTAACAGATATGGTTTTTACGCCCTTACCTCCTCTGTTGGTGATACGATAATCTTCAAGATTGGAACGCTTTCCGTAGCCGTTTTCTGAAACAACAAGAATATTGGATTCCATGTCATTAACTGAAATCATTCCAACTACTTCGTCATTATCGTCAGCTAATCTAATACCCCTTACCCCGGAAGCATTTCTTCCCATAGGTCTGGTTTTTCCTTCCTCAAACCTGATGGCTTTACCACTCTTTACTGCCAGCATCACCTGGCTTTCACCATTGGTTAATTTTGCCTCCAGCAATTCATCATCGTCCTTAATAGTGATAGCATTTATCCCGTTTACCCTGGGTCGTGAATATTGTTCCAGAGATGTTTTTTTCACCTGGCCTTTTTTAGTAGCCATAATAACATAATGGTTGTTGACATATTCCTCATCTTTAAGATCCTGGGTACATATAAATGCTTTTACCTTATCATCCGGCTCTATATTTATAAGGTTTTGGATTGCCCTTCCTTTGGAAGCCTTGCTACCTTCAGGTATTTCATAAACCCTCATCCAGAAACATTTTCCTTTTTGGGTAAAGAACAACATGTATTGATGATTAGTTCCTGCGAAAAGATATTCCAGAAAATCTTCATTTCGGGTAGTAGAGCCTTTTTGCCCTACGCCTCCCCTATTTTGGGTTTTATATTCAGTTAAAGATGTCCTTTTAATATAACCGGCGTGAGAAATGGTAATTATTACCTGCTCATCCGGGATCATATCTTCTATACTCAGATCTCCTCCCGAATATTCTATTGTGGAGCGGCGCTCATCACCATATTTTTCCTTTACTTCCAGAAGTTCATCTTTAATAACCTGCATTCTGCGTTCTTTCCTTGCAAGTATATCTTTAAGGTCTTCTATGGTTTTAAGGATTTCGTCATATTCAGCACGTAATTTATCCTGCTCCAGACCGGTAAGTTGCCTTAAACGCATTTCAACAATTGCCCTTGCCTGAATTTCGGTTAATTCAAAACGCTCAATCAGTTTTTCCCGTGCTTCTTCAGCGTTTCCTGAAGCCCTTATCAGCGCAATTACTTCATCTATATTATCTGAAGCAATAATTAATCCTTCCAGGATATGTGCTCTTTCTTCAGCTTTTCTCAGTTCATATTTGGTTCTGCGAACCACCACTTCATGACGGTGCTCAACAAAATGATAAATAATGTCCTTAAGATTTAGCATTTCCGGCCTGCCATTTACCAGCGCAATATTATTTACACTGAAGGAGGTCTGCAAAGCGGTATGTTTAAATAAGGTATTCAGAACAATATTAGGAATGGCATCTCGTTTTAACTGATACACAATGCGCATTCCGTTACGGTCTGACTCATCCCTAATCAGGCTGATGCCCTCAATTTTTCTCTCATTAATAAGATCAGCCGTTTTCTTGATCATATCGGCTTTATTCACCTGATAAGGAATCTCAGTCACAATAATGCTTTCACGGCCATTCACCTCTTCCAGCGTGGTTTTGGCACGCATAACTATACGGCCTCTTCCGGTTTTAAAGGCCTCCCTTACACCATCATACCCATAAATTATTCCTCCGGTTGCAAAATCAGGAGCTTTAATATGCTCCATAAGTTCATCTATTTCAATATCATGATTGTCAATATAAGCAACCGTACCGTCTATAACCTCAGAAAGATTATGTGGAGCCATATTTGTAGCCATACCTACTGCAATACCACTTGCACCATTAACCAGAAGGTTTGGAATACGGGTTGGCAAAACAACAGGCTCATTAAGAGAATCATCAAAATTTAGCTGGGTGTCTACAGTTTCCTTGTCTATATCAGCAAGCATGTCTTCGCTTATTTTGCGCATACGAGCTTCGGTATAACGCATCGCCGCAGGACTGTCACCATCTACAGAACCAAAGTTTCCCTGGCCATCCACCAACATGTACCGCATACTCCATTCCTGGGCCATTCGCACCATTGTGTCGTAAACAGAAGAATCTCCGTGCGGGTGATACTTACCAAGAACTTCTCCTACTATCCTTGCTGATTTTTTATACGCTCTATTGGAAAGCACTCCCAGCTCGTACATACCGTAAAGTACTCTTCGGTGCACCGGCTTTAAACCATCACGTACATCGGGAAGCGCACGTGACACAATGACCGACATTGAATAATCAATGTAGGCCGATTTCATTTCATCTTCAATGTTGATAGGAATTAATTCTTCTCCTTCAGCCATATTAAAAAGTTTAATTAAGTTCAAAAATCTAACGTGCCAATTTACGTAAATTCTCCTTGTTTTATGCCGCACTGCATGAGGTTTGGATATTTTTTATTAACAAATTTTTAGTGCATGATCGTTAATAAGTTCACTATTTTGGATTTTGATTAATGAAAGTAATTTTGTCAATTAGCTTACGACTGATCTTAGGTACAGTTTTTGAAAACTAACTTATTGATTAGTTAAATAAATGAGAGAAAGGAAACAAAATGGATGATAATTTTTCACCTAGAGTAAAAGATGTAATTTCCTATAGCAAAGAAGAAGCCTTAAGGCTGGGCCATGATTTTATTGGTACAGAACATTTAATGCTTGGATTGTTGCGTGATGGGGACGGTAAGGCAATAGATATACTTAATGCGCTGGATATAGACCTTGGTCACCTACGGAGAAAAGTAGAAATATTAAGTCCGGCTACCCCTGGTTCGGCATCAGTTTCAAACGAAAAGAAGAATCTGCACCTTACCAGGCAGGCAGAACGTGCATTGAAAACAACGTTTCTGGAAGCTAAACTTTTTCAGAGCAGTTCTATCAATACTGCCCATTTGCTACTATGTATTTTAAGGAATGAGAATGATCCCACTACAAAACTTCTGAATAAATTAAAAATTGATTATGACGGAGTAAAAGATCAGTTTAAATATATGATCGCCAACGATGAAAATGATTTTTCTGACAGTCCTGCTGCAGAATCGTTTTCTGATGAGGGTGATACAGATGATGCCACCAAGGATAATCCATTTAGTGGTGGGGCAGGCAGTGGCCCCGGTAAAACTTCTAAGAAATCAAAAACTCCGGTTCTTGATAACTTTGGAAGGGATCTTACCGCTATGGCAGAAGCTGATAAATTGGATCCTGTTGTAGGGAGAGAGAAAGAAATTGAACGCGTGTCTCAAATTTTGAGCAGGCGTAAGAAGAACAATCCACTCCTTATTGGAGAACCTGGGGTTGGTAAATCGGCAATAGCTGAAGGCTTGGCTTTAAGGATTGTACAGAGAAAGGTTTCACGTATACTTTTTGATAAACGTGTGGTAACCCTTGATCTTGCCAGTCTTGTGGCAGGTACAAAATATCGGGGACAGTTTGAGGAGCGAATGAAAGCCGTGATGAATGAGCTGGAAAAAAACGATGATATAATTCTTTTCATTGATGAGATTCATACCATTGTTGGTGCCGGTGGAGCCACAGGTAGCCTGGATGCCAGCAATATGTTTAAACCTGCTCTTGCACGGGGAGAAATCCAATGTATTGGAGCCACAACTTTGGATGAGTACAGGCAATATATCGAAAAGGATGGTGCTCTGGAAAGAAGGTTTCAAAAGGTTATCGTTGAACCTACAAGTGTAGAGGAAACTATTGAAATCCTGAATAATATTAAGGACAAATATGAAGATCATCATAATGTGGTTTACACCGATGACGCTATAGAAGCCTGTGTAAAACTTACCAATCGGTATATGACGGATCGGTTTCTACCTGATAAGGCTATTGATGCCCTGGATGAAGCAGGATCCCGAGTTCATATAACAAATATTGATGTTCCAAAACAAATTCTTGATTTGGAACGCCAGCTTGAAGAAGTAAGGGAAAACAAAAATTCTGTTGTTAAAAAACAGAAATATGAAGAAGCTGCTAAACTAAGGGATGATGAAAAAAACCTGGAAAAGGAATTAAGCCTTGCCCAGGAACGGTGGGAAGAGGAATCTAAAAAACACAAAGAAACTGTAAGCGAAGATAGTGTTGCCGATGTGGTTTCTATGATGACAGGTGTTCCTGTAAACCGAATTGCCCAAACGGAAAGCAATAAGCTTGTAGAACTGCCTAAGAAAATAAAAGGTAAAGTAATTGGCCAGGATGATGCTGTAGCTAAAGTGGTAAAAGCAATTCAAAGAAACCGGGCAGGATTAAAAGATCCTAATAAACCAATTGGTTCATTTATTTTCCTTGGGCAGACAGGTGTGGGGAAAACTCAGCTAGCCAAGGTTCTTGCGCGTGAATTATTCGATAATGAAGACACACTCATTAGAATAGATATGAGTGAATATATGGAAAAATTCGCAGTATCAAGATTGATAGGTGCGCCTCCCGGTTATGTGGGATACGAAGAGGGTGGACAGCTAACTGAAAAAGTTAGACGTAAACCTTACGCCGTAATTCTGTTGGACGAGGTTGAAAAAGCCCATCCTGATGTTTTTAATATGTTGCTACAGGTTCTTGATGATGGATATTTAACTGATAGTTTAGGTCGTAAAATTGATTTTAGAAACACTATAATTATAATGACCTCCAATATTGGAGCAAGAAAACTGAAAGATTTTGGACAGGGTGTTGGTTTTGGAACATCTGCTATGAAATCTCAGGTAGATGAGAATGCCCGCAGTGTTATTGAAGGGGCTTTAAAGAAAGCATTTGCACCAGAATTTCTTAACCGTATTGATGATGTAGTGATTTTCAATTCGCTTGAGAGAGAAGATATCCATAAAATTATAGATATAGAGCTTTCGAAATTATATGGCAGAATTGGCAGTTTAGGATATAACCTGACTTTAAGTGACAAAGCCAAAGACTTTATAGCAGATAAAGGTTTTGATAAACAGTATGGAGCACGACCCCTTAATCGTGCGATTCAGAAATATATCGAAGATGCTCTGGCCGAAGAGATAATTACTTCACATATTAATGAAGGCGATACTATTTTTATGGATCTGGATGAAGATAAAAATGAGCTGACGATAAACGTTGATAAAACCGTAAAGGAAACCGAATCCTGATTATTAAGAATTGATTTCAATTATAAGCCGCTCGTTAATTCGAGTGGCTTTTTTATTCTCCTGTATTTGCAATAATCAAATCTATTGGAGCCGGAATTCCGCTACATTCTTTGTACATGAAGCTCTACAATTTTAAGAAATTGAAGCCATAACCGCTGTGAATAAGCGGATTGGTATAGATAAATGCACCGCAGGTGGAAATTCAGATAACGATCCCCTATCAATCCCCTGTATTTTGAAGCAATTGAACTTAGTATAATCTTTCAGTGGGCAACCACAATTTAATTCCCCAGGTAAGCATTCGTAATTTCCCGGTTTTCTAAAAATAGCTTAGCTTTTTTTATATATGGAGCCATTGTCACATCTTCAGAAAAAACAGGTACTTCTCTTCTAAAATCAAAAAGAAAATCATTAAGAATCGGAGAAGTTTTGGCAGGCTCACGAAAATGTATAGCCTGAGAAGCATTAAATAATTCAATTGCAAGCACAGTATTTACATTCTCAATAATCTGAAGGTTTTTAGTTGCGCTGTTCGCTCCCATACTTACATGATCTTCCTGGCCATTAGAGGAAACAATAGAGTCTACTGACGCCGGAGCGGCTAATTGTTTATTCTGGCTAACAATACTGGCAGCTGTATACTGCGGAATCATAAAGCCACTGTTCAACCCGGGATTTTCCACAAGAAAAGTAGGTAAACCGCGAAGACCTGAAACAAGCTGATAGATTCTCCTTTCTGAAATATTTGCCATTTCTGCCATTGCTATGCTTAAATAATCCAGGGCAAGAGCCAGCGGTTGTCCATGAAAATTGCCACCTGAAATAATCTTATCTGCTTTAATAAAAATATTTGGATTATCGGTCACCGAATTAATTTCTGTTTTGACCGTTTTCCTCACAAAATCCAGAGTATCTTTTGTAGCTCCGTGCACCTGAGGTATGCAGCGAAAGGAATAAGGATCCTGAACATTTTCCTTTTCCTGTAAGGCAATTTCACTACCTTCCAGGAAAGCTCTTATGCGCTCTGCTGTTTTTACCTGGCCCCTATGCGGTCTAAGCATATGCACCAGCTCATCAAACGGTGAAAGATTACAATCAAAGGCATCAATAGAAATTGAACTTATTAGATCGGAAAAATAAGCAAGTTTATAAGATTTTATCAAGGCATAAACAGCATGGGCACTCATAAATTGTGTTCCGTTCAACAGGGCCAGCCCTTCTTTGGATTGTAGCTTTACCGGCTCCCAATCCATTTTTTCCAGTATTTCCTGACCACTGATAATTTTTTCTTTATAATAAACTTCACCGTCTCCAATTAACGGAAGCGCAAGATGTGCAAGCGGTGCCAGGTCTCCTGAGGCTCCCAATGAACCCTGTTCATAAATAACAGGCAGGATATTTTCATTATAAAGCGCTATTAACCTGTTTACGGTTTCTAAAGAAACACCCGAATTGCCGTAGCTAAGAGATTGTATTTTCAGCAAAAGCATTAACCTCACTATAGGTTTGCGCACTCTATCGCCCGTTCCGCATGCATGGGATCTTACCAGATTTTCCTGAAGTTCAGTAAGTTTTTCCGAAGATATTTTTACGTTGCAGAGTGCCCCAAAACCGGTATTTATACCGTATACCGGTGCAGTACTTCTGGTTATTTTCTGATCTAAATATTCCCTGGATTTTGTAATATTCAGCCTTGCTTCATCACTAAGTTCCAGTATTTTTTTCTGATCAGTAATTTCCTCTATCTGTTCAAGATCTAAAACTGCGGAAGTAATGTAATGAGTGCTTTGCATGAAATTTGACAAAAAGTATCTGTTCCTGCAAAAATCTTACTTCCATTCAAGGAATCCAAATAAGACTGCTGTTATTTAAGAATTTTGAATATCTTCTTTTCCTATTATATCCTGTTACTTATCGTTCTCACTATTATTGCTTCGAAGAAGATCATTATAAGCCCGTCCCATGTTATCAGCAATATCACCGGATATTAAACCTTCGTACGATTGTTCCTCGGCATAAATATCACCTGACCTTCCGTGTAAGTATACTCCCAAAACAGCAGCAATTAAGGGATCATATTTTTGAGAAAGCAGGCTGGTAATAACTCCTGAAAGTACGTCTCCGCTTCCGGCAGTTGCCATTCCGGGATTACCTGTGGTATTTATATACATGTTATTTTCATCAAAGGTAAAAGTATAAGCTCCTTTAAGTACTATAATTAGCTTATACTGCCTGCAAAATTTTCTAACCATATCAATTTTCTGAAAATCATCATTCCACTCCCCTATTAATCGCTGTAATTCCTTTGGATGTGGAGTCAAAACAGAATTTTCCGGAAGTAGTTCCAGCAAATCATTATTTTTAGAAAGAATGTTTAGGCCATCTGCATCTATAAGCATAGGTTTTGTAGTATTCTCAAGAAGTTCTTTAAAAGCACCGACTGTTTCCTCACTTGTGCCAATCCCCACTCCAAAACAAATCACATCTGCATCCAAACCTGTTTTGATATTGGTTAACATTTCAAAATTTTCATCAGTAATCACCATAGCTTCAGGCAAGCCTGTCTGGATAACATTGTATCCGCATTTTGGTACAAAAACAGTACAAAGTCCGGCTCCTGTACGCAAAACGGCTGTAGAGGTAAGCAAAATACTTCCTATTTTACCATAGCTCCCGCCAATAGTGAGGGCATGCCCATAACTACCTTTATGAGAATTCTTTTTCCTGGGATTATACAGTTGATGTGCTTCAGCCTTCCTTATTAGCTGAATATCTGTAGTGGTTTCTGCTAAATAATTTTGATCAAGCCCAATATCCAGTACCTGCATATCGCCTACAAAATCCATTGTTTGAGGTAAGAAAAAAACCAGTTTTGGCGATTGAAAAGTAAGGGTAAAATCGGCATTTATAACTGCATCATTCTTACCGGGAATTCTATCTGGAAATAATCCCGATGGCATATCTACGGCAAGAACAAAGGCATCAGAATTATTAATATGATTTATTAATCTGGCCATCCAGCCTTCAATGGGACGATTCAGGCCTATACCAAAAATAGCATCTATAACAAATTCTCCTTTATTCAAATCAGGAAAATCCTCTTCTTTTTTTATTAGTTCCGGCCATTGCCTGGTTACATTCTTTATCCTGTCATAATTCGCAAGAAAATCTTCAGACCTTTTCTCGGAATAATTGACTATAAAAACCTTTACCTGATAGCCATGTTCAATAAGCATTCGGCTAATTGCCAGACCATCACCTCCGTTGTTCCCAATTCCGCAGAAAATTTTAACAGAAATGGCGGCACCCTGCAGCCTTCGGTGTATTTCATGAAAGACTGTAGTGGCAGCCCTTTCCATGAGTTCTTCAGAAGTAATATTTTGATTTTTTATGGTAATCTCATCAGCCTCTTTTAGCTGCGATGCAGAAAATATTTTCATAATATGAAGTTTCAGTTTTACAAAATTAATTAATGCACACCATAGTTTTCTTAATTTCATTCTAACATCTATGTAGCTAATGCATTTAGGGCCTTTCACAGAAAAACCGGGAATTAAATATTGTATTCTAAGTGAAATCAATAAATTTGCGCAAATTTTATATGAAATGAAAGATATTGCCCTTATTGAGAAACATAAATCTCTGAATGCCAAGATTGTTCCTTTTGCAGGTTATAATATGCCGGTGTCTTACGATGGTGTAAATATTGAACATCAGAATGTACGGGAAAAACTTGGTGTTTTTGATGTGTCTCATATGGGTGAATTTTTGATTTCGGGAGAAAACGCCCTGGAACTCATTCAAAAAATATCTTCCAATGACGCATCAAAACTGGTGGACGGAAAGGCACAATATACTTGTATGCCCAATGAAACCGGCGGGATTGTAGATGACCTTATAATTTACAGGATTAATGCTGAAAAGTTTTTGTTGGTGGTAAATGCTTCTAATATTGAAAAGGACTGGAATTGGATTTCCCAGCACAATACCATGGACGCCACCATGAAGGATATTTCAGATGAAATGTCCCTTCTTGCTATACAAGGGCCAAAAGCTGCTGAAGCCATGCAGGCTTTAACTGAAGTTGATCTTAAAAAAATGAAATTTTACACCTTTGAAGTTGCAGAATTCGCAGGTGTGGAAAAAGTGATTATTTCGGCAACAGGATACACCGGCAGCGGTGGCTTTGAAATATATTTCAGAAATGAAGATGCAGAGCAAATTTGGGACAGGGTTATGGAAGCCGGTGCTGAATTCGGCATTAAACCAATTGGGCTGGCCGCAAGGGATACGCTTAGGCTGGAGATGGGTTTTAGCCTGTACGGGAATGACATTGATGAAAAAACTTCTCCCATTGAAGCCAACCTTGGCTGGATTACTAAATTCAATAAGGATTTTATCAATTCTGAAGCTCTCAAAAAAGAAAAAGAAGAAGGCCCTTCAAGAAAGCTGGTTGCATTTATGCTTGATGAACGTGGGATTCCTAGACAGGGTTATGATATAGTTGATAAAAATGGCACTGTTATTGGCATTGTAACGTCGGGTACCATGTCACCTTCCCTGGAAAAAGGTATTGGTCTTGGGTATGTACCAGCAGAATTTGCCGGACTTGGTAAGAAGATTCATATCCAGATAAGGAAGAAAAATATTCCTGCCACACAGGTGAAACTGCCCTTTTATAAAGGATAATTCATTTGGAAAAAATATTAATTTTAGGAGGTAGCGGATTTATAGGCAATTCTTTATACAGGGAATTACGGTCTTTTTTTGACACCTATGGAACGTACTATTCCGAAAATGAAACCTTCAGCAAAAATCGGCAGTTTTTTCAGTACGATATGGAAACTGAAAATATAACGGTTCTGCTGGAGAATCTGCAGCCAACTATAATTATTTCTGCGGTTCGGGGAAATTTTGATGCGCAGGTAGCAGCCCATTTCTATGCGATGGAATATATTATGCGGAGCGACTGCAAAATGCTATTTATTTCTTCCGCTAATGTGTTTGATGCGTTTACAAATTATCCGTCTTACGAGTATGATAAAACGCTGTCTCAAAGTATTTACGGAAGGTTTAAGATCAAAATTGAAAATGCCCTGTTGCGATTGCCTAACCATAAATATAATATTTTAAGACTGCCAATGGTATTCGGGTATAATTCCCCTCGGGTAAAAGAGCTTAAAACATTAATTGATTTAGAAGAAGCAGTGGAGGTATTTCCAAATGTGGTGATTAATGTTACTGAAATTCAAAAAGTAACGCAACAAATCCACTATATCATAAACAGAAAAAGAGAAGGTGTGTTTCATCTTGGCAGCACAGATTTGGTTCACCAACGGGATTTCACTAAAGATCTTTGCGAAGAATTAGGTATGCAGAATCCGCTTTTTAAGAACGTTTATGATTCCAATTTTGATCGTTTTCTTGCCGTTTTACCCAAGGATAATCTGCTGCCGGGCAATCTTCATATTACGGTGCAGGATGTAATTAAGGGCTGCAAAGAGCTTTAGCTGTTAATTTTTTATTAAACTGATTTTCAAGAATTTTCTTTCAACACCTTGTTCCTTAACTTAAACATTCAAAATCAACAATTATGGAAAAATTAAGTGAAGAAGCTATCAATAAAAAACTAGAGACTCTTGAAGGCTGGAAGTATGCCAAAAATGCCATACACACCTCATTTCAGTTTAATAATTTTAAAGACGCTTTTACGGTAATGACGCGTATTGCTTTTGAGGCCGAAGCCCAGCAGCACCATCCCAATTGGGGAAATGTGTATAACGAACTGGAAATTTCACTTTCCACTCATGACGCAGGAGGGGTAACCGAAAAGGATTTTAAGCTGGCAAATGCCATCGAAGAAATTGTTGAAGCCGGCTAAAACTGCAGGTATTTCTTTAATTACACGGTAAGAGAAAAGGAAGCTTCTGATTATAAAAATGATTAGAAGCTTTTTTATATTTTTGTCCCCGATTTTATATTTTATATAATGGGAAGAGCATTCGAATTTAGAAAAGCAAGAAAGATGAAGCGTTGGTCTGCAATGGCCAAAGCTTTTACCCGTATTGGGAAAGATATTGTAATGGCAGTAAAGGAAGGAGGGCCAGATCCGGACAGTAATTCTAAGCTGCGGGCGGTGATCCAAAACGCCAAGAGCGTAAATATGCCCAAAGACAATATTGAACGCGCCATTAAACGGGCTTCAGATAAAAGCCAGGGAGATTACAAAATTGTACTATTTGAAGGTTACGCCCCTCACGGTATAGCCATTCTCGTAGAAACTGCTACCGATAATAATAACCGGACAGTGGCAAATGTACGCTCCCATTTTAATAAATGCGACGGAAATTTGGGCACATCAGGATCGGTGGAATTTATGTTTGACCATACCTGTAACTTTAGGATTAATGCTGAAGGTCTGGATGCGGAAGAACTGGAACTTGAATTAATAGATTTTGGGGCTGAAGAGGTTTTTGAAGACGAAGACGGTATTCATATCTACGCACCATTTGAAAATTTTGGAAGTATTCAAAAAGAACTGGAAAATAGAAATATTGAAATAGTTTCTTCAGGCTTTGAAAGAATTCCACAGGTAACTAAAAAACTCTCTCCCGTTCAGGCTGAAGACGTTGAAAAATTACTGGAAAAGCTGGAAGAAGATGATGATGTACAAAATGTTTATCATACCATGGAGGAATCTTCTTCTGAAGAATAAATGTATAATATCAAACAAGGAGGATTAGCAAAATGCTAATCCTCCTTTTCTTCGTTCTATAATTATTGCAAACTATTGCTTGTGCGCTTCATTCAATTTCCCGCTTCTTCTTTTCCGCTCTTCCATTAAAAGAGAAAGCTCCCTGCCAGTTTGACCTTTAACTGAAGTATTTTCCCGGGCACGTCTCAACAAATATGGAACAACATCTCGTACCGGGCCAAAGGGAACCAGTTTAGCGGTATTATAGCCTTTTCTTGCCAGGTTATAACTAATATGATCACTCATTCCAAAAAGTTGACTAAACCAAACTCGCGGATCGTCTAAAGCTATCCCCTTATCCTCCATTATCTGCAAAGCCAGATAATTACTAACTTCATTATGAGTACCAATAAAAACCGAAATATCATCTAAATTGTTAAGGGAATAAGACATTACACTATTAAAATTAATATCCGTCGCTTCTTTACTTTCACAAATTGGAGTATGATATCCAAGCTTTTTTGCTCTGGCATATTCTTTTTCCATATAAGCTCCCCTAACGATTTTAGCACCAATTTTAAAACCTTCCTTTTTGGCTTTTTCGTGCAGGTCTTTCAGATAATCTATGCGGTCCCATCGGTAACACTGCAGGGTGTTAAAAATAATTGCCTTTTCCTTATTGTATTTGCGCATCATTTCTTCCATGAGCTCATCAGCCGCACCCTGCATCCAGCTTTCTTCTCCATCGGCATATAATCTTACGTCATGATCATGGGCTGCCTTGCAGAGTTTCTCAACCCGCTCTTTAATTCGCTTCCATTCTTCCTTTTCTTCCCGGGTAAGCGTTAGCCCTTCAGTAACCTTTTCCCAAATTTCAAATCGGCCTATTCCGGTAGGTTTAAAAACAGAAAAAGGCAGTTCACTTTTTTTATCAGCAAATTTTATAAGTGATAATTTTTTCTCCAGGGCAGCATTAAACTGAGCTTCGTTTTCCTTTCCTTCCACCGAATAATCAAGGATGCTGTGCAATCCTTCTTTATACATTTCCTCTATCACCGGTTTGCAATCATCTGTGGTAACTCCTCCGCAAAACTGTTCAAAAATGGTTTTCTTAATAAGTCCTTCTACCGGGAGATGTAATTTCAAAGAGAATTTAGTCAGGAAAGTTCCTGCCTTTACCAGCTTTTGCATTTTCATCATGCTGAACAAAAAAATTGCCCTGTCCAGTTCCAAAGCAGACTTCAGTTTAAAAGCCGTTTCAGTATTATTAAAAATTTTTTTACTTATCATGAGGTATTAATAATTGCGCAAATATAAATATTGAACTTTGATTTTATTAAATAATAATTCTCCTTATTTTCGGGACCGTTAAAAACGGTAAGAACAATGGCAAATCCGGTAAACAAAGGTGAAGTTTATTATAATAAAGAGGCATACAATTCTGCTAATACTTACTTAGCTAAAAATCAATATTCCAAAGTTTTTGTTTTGGTTGATTCTAATACACATGAACATTGCGTCGCCCGGTTTTTAAGTAAAATTGAGGAGCCTTCAGCATTTGAGATCATTGAAATTCCGGCAGGAGAAGAAAGTAAAAATCTTGAAACCTGTAATGGAGTGTGGAATGCACTTTCAGAATTAGGTGCCGACAGAAAAAGCCTGCTCATTAATGTGGGTGGCGGTGTGGTTACCGATCTTGGAGGTTTTGTGGCCTGCACTTTTAAAAGAGGTATTCATTATATAAATGTTCCCACTAGCCTACTTTCCATGGTTGATGCTTCAGTTGGCGGAAAGACTGGAGTTGATTTAGGCAATCTTAAAAATCAAATTGGAGTAATTAGTGATCCTGAAATGGTTATTATTGACAGCGCTTATCTGGAAACCCTTCCTAAAAATGAAATGCGCAGTGGACTGGCTGAAATTTTAAAACATGGCTTGATTAAGGATGAAGCCTACTGGAATAAAGTTTCAAATTTGACTAATCTTGATCTCAGCGACCTGGATGAAATCATAAAAAAATCTGTTGAGATTAAATCTGAAGTAGTAACCAAAGATCCATTTGAAAAAAATATCCGCAAAACACTTAACTATGGCCATACTTTGGGCCATGCCATTGAATCTTATTTTCTAACCCATAGCTCAAAACCTTCTTTATTGCATGGAGAAGCTGTTGCTGCAGGTATGGTTCTTGCCACTTTTATATCGAAAAAATTAAAAAATTTTCCTGAAGAAAAATTAAGTAGGATATCTTCAAAAATTTTTGATATTTACAGCAAAATTGAATTTGAGGAAAATGATCTGGAAGAGATTATTGATTTAATGAAATTTGATAAAAAAAATGAGCATGGAAAAGTGAATTTTGTGCTACTTAAAGATATTGGTCAACCTGAAATTGATTGTGTAGTACCAAATGAGGTGATTTATGAAGCTTTTGATTATTATCAAAACTTTGATTTCTCCTAAAATATTAAATTTAAATTACTAACTGAATAACTACTTAAAATCTTGTTTAAATCGTTCTACCTATGAAGAGGATAATTGTAGACTACAAAAAATTAACTCCTGAAATCCTTAGCCTTTTAGTAGATAAATATCCGGATGGCTATGATGATGATCAAATAATATCATTTAAGAATGCGAAAAATGAAACCGTAGATGCTGTTGAAGTAAGAACAGTAGACACCATTTATCTTGTTAAAGTGAGTACCCGTCTGGAAAGTACTATGGCAAGCTTTGATGAAGATGATTATGATGATTCAGACTTTAATGAGCCTATTGTGGAAATCCCCGAGAAGGATGATGAAGATTCAATATCTGAAGATGAGGATCCTGATGAAGATAAAAAACAGTAAAATTAGTTTCAGTTTTGAGTAAAAAAAAGGAGCGATTTGACGCTCCTTTTTTGATACCTATGTGTTATTATAATCTACGCATGCTGTAAATCATGCTTTCCTTCTTTAATTTCTTCGATAATTTTAGCATTAAAGGCTGGTAAATCATCTGGATTTCTACTGGTAACAAAAGCTTCGTCAACCACTACCTCCTTATCAACCCAAAGTGCTCCTGCGTTTTCAAGATCTTTTCTTAAGGTTTTATAAGAAGTTAATGTTCTTCCTTCTACTACTTCAGCGTTAATAAGAGTCCATGCAGCATGACAAATGGCCCCAACTGGTTTACTTTGTTTAAAAAAGTCTCTTACAAAAACCAATGCATCTTCATTTACTCTAAGATTATCAGGATTCATAACTCCCCCGGGAAGGACAAGTGCATTATATTCCTTTGCACTAACCTGATCCAAAGTTTTATCCACATCGTATTCTTTACCCCATTTATCAATATCCCAGCTTTTAATTTTTCCGGATTCAGGGCTTACAACATCCACCTTGAAACCTTCTTTTTCCATAGCTTCTTTAGGTGATTTCAATTCGCTTTCTTCAAATCCGTTTGTAGCTAAAATTGCTATTTTCTTATCCATAATTCAAGTTTTTTGTTCATTCAAAGATATGAAGCAACACCGGAAAATTATATTAAGACCCTTATAAAACCCAGGGTTTAGGCGTTAAACATTTCCTAACCGAAGCATTTACTTTTCAGACTTTTTCTGATTTTCATCAGAATTGTTTGGGTCATCATCGTTATCAAGGTTGGATTTGAGTTTATCAACAATCTCCTTTTCCTCTTTTAGCTGAATACGCTTGCTTTCCAGTTTCTCCATTTCCTGATAAATTGCAGGTTCAGCATAACTGTTAGGCTCTACCCGCTCGTTTTTATGCAAAGCATATTGAACCGTGAATTCTGCACCATAAAAGAGTATCAGGCAGGTATAATAAACCCATAGCAGGATAAGTACCACAGAAGATGCTCCGCCATAAATGGAAGCCGGATCACTTTGTCCAAAATAGAATCCTATTAAATATTCCCCTATTAGAAAAAGAATTGTTGTTAATGCCGCACCATAGTAGGTAGTTCTCCACTTAATATGTATATCTGGCAACAATCTGAAAATGGCAGCGAAAAGCGAGGTGATAAATAAAAAAGAAATTAAGAAATTTGCAGCACTCACCATAAATGTGGTAATATTTGGAATAAACTGTTGAACTTCATCTCGTACCATACTTAATACTGCCGAAATAATAAGAGAAACTAACATCAGGAGACCAATTACTAGAACCATCCCCAAAGAAATTACCCGGTCTAATACTATCCTGCCAAAATTTACTTTCTTAGCCGCAACATTCCAGATATTATTCATGGCCATTTTAAGCTGAAAAAAAACTCCTGTTGCACCAAAAAGAAGAAATAGAATGCCAAATATGATAGCAAAAGTAGATCGCTCAGTCAGGGCTGCATTGGAAACCATACCTTCAATGGCATTGGCAGATTCTTCTCCAATAAATGAAGAAATTTCCTGGGTGATTTTCCCCTGAACAAAAGCTCTTCCAAAGAAATACCCAACTACAGTCACCACTATTATCAACAAAGACGGAAGTGAAAACAAAGCATAATAGGCTATTGTTGCCGCACGGGCATACGGCTCATTCCTGTTCCAGCTGAAATAAGCCTGCTTTAATAGCTTCCATAATGTTTTAAAAGATCCCAGCATATTATAAATATTTCTCCAGTAATATCTTCTGGTGATGCATCATGTGTCCCACAATAATAAATCCAATTGCGCGAACGCTGGCAGGAGCTCCATTCATTAAACCCCGGTATTCAAGTACAGGTTCAGCAAAACTGTTATACAATTGTATAGTAGAGTTTCTTACAATTTTAAATTCCGTTATAAGATCGTCCAGATTTCTTTCACCTCCAAATGAATTTTGAACATAGTTATCATGGTCAAAACCCGGCAGAGGATTTTTTTCTCCCCTTGCAATACACAATGCGCGGTACTGGAAAATTCGTTCAACATCAATTAAATGCTGTAATACTTCTGCTACATTCCATTTTCCTTCAGCATATCTATATTTTAATTGTTCCGCAGAAATTTTATTCAGGATCTCCAGAATATCATTTTTATTCTGCTGAAATAACATCCCCAAAGACTGATCTTTGGGGATGTTATTAATATAGCCCTGATAAAAATCAAGGTATTCATCAGAATGTAACGAGCTTACCTTCATTAAGCTGAATTTCTACTTGCATTAATATTTCCATAAAGAGAACGGGTGACCATCTTCTCATAAACCTCCAATAGTTCTTTATTCTCTTCGGAATCTTGCAATTCCTGTACTTTTCTTAAAGCATGCTGCTGAATGGTAAGTAAAGGCAATACAATTTTTTCCCTTGCCTGAATAGAAGCCCTTCCCGCCGGCTGGTTTTCCATTAGTTCATTATAACCGGTTACTTTAAGGATCATACGTTTACTACGTTCAAATTCGGAATGAATAAGTTTCCAGAATTCTCCGAATTCCTTATCATCCTGCATGTAAGAAGTTAGCTCAAAGAATGACTTGGTAAGGCTCATCATACTATTTTCAAGCAAAGTTTTGAAAAATATTGAGTTATTATACAGCTGAATTACCTTGTCCAGTTTTCCCTCCTTTTCATAATACTCTATGGCCGTTCCTACTCCAAAGAAGCCGGGAACATTTTGTTTTAACTGGCTCCAGCTTCCCACAAATGGAATTGCGCGCAAATCGGTTAAATTAAGTTCAGCAGACTTGTTCCTTTTAGATGGACGGCTTCCAATATTGGTTTTAGCATAGTATTTAAGTGTACTCATCTTTTCGAGATAGGGAATAAATTTCTCGTGCTGCTTAAACCCTGTATATGTATTATAGCTTTTTTCTGCCAGATCATTCATTGTATGGCGATCTTCTTCAGAAAGTTCATTGCTTCCTTTACTAAAAATTTCGTTTGATACCCCGGAACTTAGCAGTTGCTCAAGATTATACCTGCAGGAATCTTCTGTTCCAAAATTGGAACTAATAGTTTGTCCCTGTACGGTTAACTGAATTTCCTCATTTTCAATTCCAGGCCCAAGGGAAGCATAGAATTGATGCGTTTTACCTCCACCTCTTGCCGGTGGTCCGCCACGTCCATCAAAGAATATTACTTTAATTCCATATTTTCGGGAAACTTCAGTAATTGCTTCTTTAGCTTTATATATACTCCAGTTTGCCATAAGATAACCACCATCTTTTGTTCCATCACTAAAACCAAGCATAATGGTCTGTTTCATATCTCTTCTTTTCAAATGTTCACTGTAAACCGGATCGTTATATAAGATCTCCATGGTTTTATGAGCAGATTGCAAATCAGGAACTGTTTCGAAAAGTGGTATAACATCTACAGTTGGTTTTTCCCAGCCGCAGGCCCTTAGAAAAGCGAATGGAGTAAGTACTCCCTGTACAGAGCCACAATTACTTATAATGTACCTGTTAGCCCCGTTTTCACCATTTCTTTCCTGGATGGTCTGCATGGCATACACAGATGAAATTGTGGATTTAGTAATACCTTCCTCAAAATCATCGGGATTTAATTTGCCCTGTGCATTTCGCAGCACTTTAATTTGCTCCTCTCCTGATAAATATTTGTAATTTTCCGGCAAAATCTTAGAACCATTCGCATTAGTTACTTTAATGATTTCATCTAATACTTCTTCATGTACAGAAGCATCCTGCCTAATATCCAGAGTGGCAAAATAATAACCGTAGAGATTAACTTTATTGATAATATCATCAACTTCGTCAAGGAAAAGAGAATTATGTTTTTCAATTATTATCTCCTTTATCTGCTGGAGTTTAGACTTAAAATCTTCAAGTGAAAGTTGAAGTTCTTCTTCCCTTGAAACCGCACCTTTGTATAAGGCAGATTCTATTTCAGAAACAATTTCATCTATACCTTCAAAGGTAATCCTGCGTTTTAATTTCCGGATGTCCCTGTAATAGTTCAGTAAAATGGTGCTCCTAAGCCTGCGTGCAACTTTAAGGGTAATATCTGTAGTTACATAAGGATTTCCGTCACGGTCTCCTCCGGGCCAGAATCCCAGATTTATTACCTGATTGCCCACATCTTCCCCTTCAAAAATATTCTGTTGAATATAATTATAGATTTTGCTCGCACTATGGTAAAATACGTTTTCAAAATACCAGATAAGACTTACCGCCTCATCAAACGGTGTAGGCTTTTCCTTATTAAAGAATGGTGTTTTACCTAACTGGGATAACAATTTTTTAATACCTATTACATTGTTTTCCTGTATGGCTTTGTCAAGGTCTGTGATTATTCCCAGTACTGCTCCCGGATAAAACTGTGTAGGGTGGGCAGTTAAAGTTGGACGCACCTTAAAGCGCTTCAAATAAGTACGCAGTTCCTGGGTTTTATTTTTTGCTTCCGCTTCTTCTTTAACATTCCTTAATGTTCCGCGGCCATCCATGTTATTTACAATAGGAAAGGAAGCATCTTCAATAGCATCAAACAAAACTACCTGGCGCTCTATAAATTGTATAAATCTAAAGAGAAGGTTATTTTTTTCTTCCTCTGTAGGATTTTGATGATATTTTTTAAAAAAACGCTCTACAATTTCTGAAGGATTTTTGTTTTCTTTAAAACCTTCTTCGCAAACATCCTGAAAAAGAGGTAACAAAGCCCCGGTTTTACTGATGTCGCTGAAAGGAAGAGTTAGGAAAATACTGTTGTAGATCTGGTATTTAGCCAGTACGCTTTCATTGAATCTTTCAAGTTTTGGTTCTCTATGCATAATAATAGTTGGTGTTTGACATAAATTTATTAAAAAACCCTTTATGCAAGTTAGCCTAAAGGGTTTTTATTACAAGTTTAGGATAACTTTACATGTCCTGAAAAATGGAGTGCATCAAACGCTTCTTATCGTTAATGCTTTCTTCAAGTGAAATCATTGTTTCAGTTCTGTAAACTCCTTCTATATCATCTAATTGAAAAATAATATCTTTTGCATGCTGGGTATTTCTAGCCCTTACTTTGCAAAACACATTGAACTTACCGGTGGTAACATGGGCCACAGTAACAAACGGAATTTCGTTAATGCGTTCAAGCACAAATTTGGTTTGGGAAGTATTCTTTAAAAACACCCCGACATAAGCGATAAACGCATAGCCTAATTTTTTATAATCCAGCGTAAGCGAAGAACCTATAATGATTCCCGCTTCTTCCATCTTCTTAACCCTCACATGAACTGTACCGGCAGAAATTAGTAGTTTCTTAGCGATATCAGTAAAAGGAGTCCTGGTATTCTCAATAAGCATATCAAGAATCTGGTGATCTGTTTCGTCTAATTTAAACTTGGCCATTTTTTCTAAACTTCTGTTTTATATGAAATTCAAAAATAATACAAATTCATTGAAGTATTGATAAAGTTTTCTGGAATTATTCAGGTTTCAGGTCTATTTCTTCTTCCTTTAAGATAATTTTATTAACTACAACGTTTTCGCGTACCTTGTCTTCTTCGTTAATAAACACTTCTTCTTTTCTGCAATCAAATTCCTGAAGTCCAAATTTCTTTATTTCTTTATCTATTAATTTAACAACAGGTGTAAATTTAATTTTTTTATTCCTTAATTCCTCCCTGTACTGTAGGGCCACATCATAAATTCCCCCATCAAGGCGTACCTTCCTCAATATAATGTCATGATAAAGCTTCTGATTTTCAGGAATTTTACCATATTCATGATAATCAGCATTTAAATAATCTTCAGAGGAGATATAATGTAAAGCCGAAACCAGAGCTGCAAAAACATATTTCCTGGTAATTTCCCGTTGATAATCCCCCTGATAGTGTCCAGCCTCAAAAAGTATTGTGGGCACCTCCATAGTTTGAAATGTATCCCCAGTACAATTGTGATTAAAAGCATCATCATAACGGCCAATCTGGCCCTGCATTTCCTCTTTTAAATCTGCAGACACCGCAGCAATAATTTTCATGCTTTTTTTCCGGCTAGGAAAGACCTGGCGACGATCATCCATAGAAGGGGTGAGAAAGGAAAGTGTTGCAGGCCTGGGCGCATTTCCCGCAGTATATATGGTCCTTTGATCATGTAGATTAAAGCAGAAGTCAGGGGAAAAAAGATCAAATTGCTCGCGTAATATTCGGCTTTCCACTTCTTTTAGTTCCTGTGCATCCCTATTAAGATCGGTAGAATTTGCATTAATCCTGGTATAAGACCTTGCACCATCAGGATTTAGCATTGGAATAATCCAGATTTGACATTTTTTCAGGATTTGCTGTAAAACAGGAAATTCCTCCTTCCTACGAAAAGCATTTAAAATATCAAAAACAGCTTTTGTAGTAGTAGACTCATTGCCGTGCATTTGAGACCAGGCCAGAATTTTAGTCTTACCGTCTCCTAACTTCACTATAGGGACATTTTCTCCAAGAACAGATTTTCCTATGTTTTCAATCTGATAATTTTCAGAAAATTTTTCCAGTGCAGGACGTATATGATCCAGGTTTATGTACCTCCCGGAGATTTCCGGATGTTTAATTTGAGGATACTCCTGCATTAACTGTTGTAAATGTTTTGGGTATTTTTCCATGTTTACAAAAGTAAAAAATATAGATTTTACAATTGTAAACATGGAGCAATATTGTTTTCTGGTACAATTGTAAACAACCTAGTGATGTAACAGTAAGTAAGTATATGGAAAAAATCCAATAACCTTTATTTATAAATTTAAAATATTGATTACTATCATATTAAACCTATTCACATATTAAAACACTTTAAGCATATAAGAATAGTTAAATATGTAATTTGGGTAGAATATTAAGTTTAATTACATTTGTAAACCTAAAATATTAGCTATTTAATTCACAATGGTAAACACCGAACAGTTTGCAAACCGGCTCAATAAAATCATTGATTTTTATGATTTGTCTGCCGCTTCTTTTGCTGATAAAATTGAAGTAGGCCGCTCTTCTATTTCTCATATTCTCTCCGGAAGGAATAAACCAAGTCTGGATTTTGTGATGAAAATTGTAACAAATTTTCCTGAAGTGGAATTATACTGGTTGTTAAATGGAAAAGGAAATTTTCCCAAAGAAGATCGGCAGGAAAACATTCCTCCTTCCGCAGAAAAAACAGTTCCTTCTTTAGACAATCAAAAGAAGTTTGAACAACCACCGCAAATTCAAAAGGCAGAAGCGCCAACTGGGGCTAATTTTAACAATAGGTCAAAGCCTATAAAAAAAATTGTCATTTTTTATGAAGACGGCACATTTGACGCATTTGAAAATTGACAATTCTTCTTAAAAGAAGTTACTTTGCAATATGAGTAAAATAGTAATAATTATAGTCTGCTGTTTATTAATAACGGCTTGCTTTCAACCGGAACGAAACTGCGAAGATTATAAAACAGGAACCTTTCAATTTCAGTCATATTTAAACGGGGAGATAGTGACTTCACGGTTTATAAGAAATGACTCTATAGAGATTGATGAATTTCAGGGCTCTGCAGATACCTCATCAGTACGGTGGATTAATGATTGCGAATATATCCTAAAGAACCTGCACCCTAAAAACATGCAGGAAAGAAAACCTATCCACATGAAAATTCTTACTACAAATAAGAATGGATATACCTTTGAATATGGAGTTGTGGGAGAAACGCGCAGGGAAAAAGGTTCAGTAACAAAAGTGGATTGATTATACTCCTCCTTTTTCCCGAAGCAGTTTGTTTTGCTCTTCCATCAAAGCATTAAGATTAGAAAGGAGCTCAATATCTTTGGGAGTGACCACAGTTTTATTACCGGGATCTTCGGCTTTCTTTTTAAAGCTATTCATAAATTTTACCACCACAAAAATGCTTAGGCCAATTATAAGAAAGTCGATAAGCGACTGAATAAGAATCCCATAACCCAAAGCTACTTCTTCAGTGGTTACAGTACCATCTGCAGCCATCACAGCTTCCTGCAGTATAAATCTCTTCGAGGAATAATTTATTTCTCCGGTTAGGACACTAAGCGGAGGCATAATAATTTGCTTTACAAGCGCATCAACAACCTTATTAAAAGCGGTACCAATAATAATACCTACCGCCATGTCTACCATATTGCCTTTTACGGCAAATTCCTTAAATTCCTTAAAAAATCCCATTACTCATCAAATAGTTTAGTTTGACTTTCTGAAGATGAAGAATCTTCGTCTTCATCCTTTAATTTTTCAGGGCTGCGCTTTTTATCCATTGCACTCTCATCCTCCTCTTCTTCCGCACCTTCGCCTGTGTTTTCTTCCTGTTCTTCAAAAGGCATTGGATCAAGAAGATTAATTTGTTTCACCTTTTCAGTGGTAAGTTGATTTCCCTGTGCTTTTACTCCTTTAATAGAGATAAATTCTTCAATATTTAATTCTTCATTAGGCCGCTGATCTTTTCCTCTTTGTTTGCCAAATACAATTTCAGCCATGGGATAATAATCTGTAGAAACAACTTCTAAAAAAGATTTTTCGTGATCGCTGATGAATTTTTCCTCTCTTTCAGGATGTTCAATATGGAAACGTTTTACATAATACCGCTCCTTCTCCGCTTCCCAGTAAATCGCGGAAACTGGCTTTTTCGGGTTCCATTTTTCCAGGATCACCATTTCTTCATCAAATCTGGTGGTAAGTTCTGGAATAATAGTTTTAGCCACACCGTCCTGAGTGATAATCAACAAACGGTCTTCACCTTTAAATTCTCCTAGAAGCTCTCCCCTGCCGTCAACATTCAGCCTGTTTACGGTTTCATCAAACCAGATTCTTCTTGGTTTTAATGTGGAAACCCCCTCCTGTTTTAGTTCTATTCTTTTTACTGAATATTTGCTTACAATATTTCCCTTAACATTTCGGCCTTTAATCAGGATGTCAGCAAAATCCATATCAAATTTAACTTTCCTGATGCTTCCCACCTGTCTGAGAAATACAGTTACCACTTCAGCTTCCCCATTGGGGTTAGAAGAAAAGTAGAACACTTTAGAATCTTTTTTTCCCTGGGTTAAATCGTATTCCCTGTCCCGGGTTACCGAAGTTACCGCAAAACGTTTTATATAAGTGCTGCCGCCTTTCCCATCCCGGTAGATCATATTGTAAATGGTACGCTTGTCTTTTTTCTTAAAGATGGCCACATGAATAATGTCTTTACCAATAAATGTTTTTGAATCTACCCTGGTGACCATCATTTTACCATCGGCGGTAAAGCAAATTACATCATCAATATCGGAACAATCAGTAACATATTCATCTTTTTTAAGCGCAGTTCCCACGAAGCCTTCTTTTCGGTTAACATAAAGCTTAGTGTTACGAATTGCCACTTTGGTAGCTTCTATATCTTCAAACAACCTCAGTTCGGTTTTTCGTTCTTTACCTGTTCCGTAGTCTTTTTTCAGTTTTTCAAAATAAGCAACGGCATAATCCACCAGGTTATCCAGGTGATGCTTCACCTTGGCAATCTGGTCTTCCAGCGATTCTATTTTTTGTTGTGCCTTATCAATGTCAAATTTTGAAATTCTCTTAATACGTATTTCCGTCAGCCGAACAATATCTTCCTTGGTTACCGCTCTTTTAAGGTGTTTAATATGAGGTTTTAAACCTTCATCTATGGCTTTAATAACTCCTTCCCAGGTTTCTTCCTCTTCAATATCCCGGTAGATCCTGTTTTCAATAAAAATTCTTTCCAGGGAAGAAAAATGCCATTGTTCTTCAAGCTCATCAAGAGAAATTTCCAGTTCCCGCTTCAGCAAATGCAATGTATGATCTGTAGATTGTCTCAAAATCTCTGAAACACCCAAAAATATAGGCTTATTATCTATAATCACACAGCCCAGCGGCGAAATGGAATTTTCGCACTGGGTAAATGCAAATAATGCATCTATGGTTTTATCTGGCGAAATATTCTGGGGCAGGTGAATTAGAATTTCCACCTCAGCCGCCGTATTATCTTCAATTCGCTTAATTTTTATTTTTCCTTTATCATTCGCTTTAAGTATTGAATCTATCAGGCTGGAGGTGGTAGTGCCATAAGGAATTTCAGTAATAGCAAGAGTATTTTTATCATATTGTGAAATTTTTGCCCTAACGCGTACCCTTCCGCCGCGCATGCCATCATTATAATCGGTAATATCGGCTTCTCCCCCCGTTGGAAAATCAGGAAAAAGTTTGAATCGTTTTCCCCTAAGATGTTTTATGGAAGCATCAATTAACTCATTAAAATTATGCGGAAGTACCCTCGTACTTAATCCTACGGCAATTCCTTCAGCTCCCTGTGCCAGAAGCAGGGGAAATTTTACCGGAAGATTTACCGGTTCATTTTTTCTTCCGTCATAGGAAAGCTGCCATTCAGTAAGCTTTGGATTAAATAAAACCTCCAGGGCAAATTTGGAAAGCCGGGCTTCAATATATCTTGGTGCCGCAGCCCTGTCCCCGGTTAAAATATTTCCCCAGTTTCCCTGAGTATCAATAAGGATATCTTTTTGTCCAATCTGCACCATGGCATCGCCAATACTGGCATCTCCGTGCGGGTGATACTGCATGGTATGCCCTACAATATTGGCAACTTTATTATAGCGGCCGTCATCCAGGTCTTTCATGGAGTGCATAATACGGCGCTGTACCGGCTTAAATCCGTCTTCTATGGCAGGTACGGCCCGTTCTAAAATCACATAGGAAGCGTAGTCCAGGAACCAGTCCTTATACATCCCGGTTACCCGAATAAGCTCCTCTTTAGGCTGTTCAAATTGTTCTTCCTGAGCTCCTTCTTGGTTTTCTTCCATTAGGCGGTTGCTTTATTAGCGTTGTGCTCCAATACTTTCTGAAGAGAGGCCATCAGGCCTTTCTTCTTCTTTCTGCTTAAAAAAGTTGTATTGAAAGAATATTTTTTAAATCCTGATCTTCTTCTGGATTTGATATATATAGTTAATGATGAGTAAATCCCGTAATCACTAAACCGGAAATTTCCCAGTTTTCTCTTCGGAAATTCAGCCTTTTTAACCCTGTACTCCATGAATTTAGAGAAAAATACCCCATTACTTTTGAAATTGAGGGTTTCTCCATCACTGTCAAAATCAAAACTCTGCCCAATCCTATGCACATATAATCCCAGAAATAAGGTGCCGATATTGGGCACAAAATGGCTGAAACTTATAGGTTCATCTGAAGCCATCAATTCTATATTTACAAAAATATTGGTCACAAATACTGCTACCAGAACAATATAAATAGAAGGGATAATTTTAATTTCATTTTTATTAGTAAACCTCATATGCCCAACTCCTCTACAAGATCAAGTTCCACCTTAAGGTTATCAATTATAAATTCCTGCCGGTTAGGAGTATTTTTGCCCATATAGAAACTCAGCATTTCTTCAATGGACTTATCTTTATCAAGCATTACCGGATCCAGGCGAATATCATCCCCAATAAAATGAACAAACTCATCTGGCGAAATTTCCCCAAGTCCCTTAAAGCGTGTTATTTCAACTTTTCCTGAAAGTTTTTCCACAGCCTGTTTGCGTTCCATTTCGCTGTAGCAGTAAATAGTTTCTTTCTTATTCCGTACACGGAATAAGGGAGTTTGTAAAATATACAAGTGATTTTCTTTAATCAATTCAGGAAAAAATTGAAGGAAAAAAGTGATCAGCAACAAACGGATGTGCATACCATCCACATCGGCATCGGTAGCAATTACAATATTGTTATACCGAAGATCTTCCATAGACTCCTCTATATTCAATGCCGCCTGCAGCAGGTTAAACTCTTCGTTTTCGTAAACTATCTTTTTACTAAGTCCGTAGCTGTTCAAAGGCTTTCCTTTTAAGCTAAAAACTGCCTGAGTATTTACATCCCGCGATTTTGTGATAGATCCACTTGCCGAATCTCCCTCTGTAATAAATAAAGTGGTTTCCAGATATCGCTCTTTATTGGTATCTCTAAGATGAATACGACAATCCCTTAATTTTTTATTGTGAAGACTGGCTTTTTTAGCCCGGTCTTTTGCCAGTTTCCTTATTCCGGAAAGATCTTTTCTTTCCCTTTCGGCCTGAAGAATTTTTCGTTGAAGCTGCTCTGCAGTTTCCGAATTTTTGTGAAGGTAATTATCGAGATTCCGTTTTACAAAATCATTAATATAGGTCCTGACAGTTGGCAACTCTCCTCCCATATCTGTGGAACCAAGTTTGGTTTTAGTCTGACTTTCAAAAACCGGCTCCATAACTTTTATGCTGATGGCAGCCACTACAGACTTCCGAATATCACTTGCATCATAGTTCTTTCCATAGAATTCCCTAACGGTTTTGACTATTGCTTCCCTGAAGGCTAAAAGGTGCGTTCCTCCCTGGGAAGTATTTTGCCCGTTTACAAAAGAATGGTATTCTTCGGAATATTGAGATTTACTGTGCGTAAGGGCTACTTCAATATCATTGCCCCGCATATGAATAATGGGATATAACTGGTCCTCTTCATTTATACTGTCACCAAGAAGATCTTTAAGTCCGTTTTCAGAATAAAATTTTTCACCATTATAAACTATAGTTAATCCCGGATTAAGATAAACATAGTTTTTGAGCATTTTTTCGATATACTCATTGCGGAATTTGTATTTTTTGAAAATCGCTTCATCAGGCATGAAGGTCACCTTGGTTCCCCTTCTGCGGGAAGTTTCATCCAGGTGTTCCTGATTGATAAGATTTCCCTGTTCAAATTCTGCTGAAGCAGATTGCCCGTCACGGGTAGATTCTACTCTAAAGTAAGAAGAAAGCGCATTTACCGCTTTAGTACCCACTCCGTTTAATCCTACAGATTTTTTAAATGCCCTGGTATCATATTTTCCACCGGTATTCATTTTGGATACCACATCCACCAACTTGCCCAAAGGTATTCCACGGCCATAGTCACGAACAATCACACGCTGGTTTTGTACAGAAATCTCTATAGTCTTTCCCGCACCCATCACAAATTCGTCTATACAATTGTCCAGAACTTCCTTAAGAAGAATATAAATTCCGTCATCGGCACTGGAGCCGTCACCAAGTTTCCCGATATACATCCCGGGACGCATCCTGATGTGTTCTTTCCAGTCTAACGACCGAATATTATCTTCGGTGTACTTTGTTTCCTCGCTCATATGTAGAAAATGGAGTTTGCAGCTAATATAAGGCTTAGCTTCAAAAATTGAAATAGTAGATGCACAAAGTAATTAACAAAGATTTAAGCGCAAATGTTAATTAGATATTGTGGAGTTAAAAGGAAAAATCTGTAAAATATTATCGAGCTATCGAAATCAAAAACCACCCCGTCCTAAGGGCCACCTTTCCTTTAAAAAAGAATGGAAATTTTGTGATTGGTAAAAAGTGCACTTCTTACTTCACACTTCTTACTTCTAATCTCTACTAGACATTGAACCTGAAATGCATTACATCCCCATCTTTTACAATATACTCCTTTCCTTCTACCCGCATTTTTCCTGCTTCTTTTACCCTGGCTTCACTGCCGTAGCTTTCATAATCTTCATAAGAAATTACTTCAGCACGAATAAAACCCTTTTCAAAATCGGTATGTATAACGCCGGCAGCCTGGGGTGCGGTAGAACCAACAGGAATTGTCCATGCCCGTACTTCTTTCTCTCCTGCGGTAAAATAGGTTTGAAGGTTCAATAGGCTGTATGCTCCACGTATAAGTTTGGCTGATCCAGGCTCGCTAAGGCCAATATCCTGAAGGAACATCTGGCGCTCTTCAAAATCATCAAGTTCAGTAATATCGGCTTCGGTACCAACGGCAAGCACTAAAACTTCAGCATTTTCATCTTTTACAGCTTCCCGGACTCTTTCCACATGTGCATTTCCATTAGCTGCAGAACCTTCTTCCACATTGCATACATACATTACCGGCTTATCGGTAATAAACTGGAGTGGTTTTACAAATTCCTTACGTTCATCTTCAGTTAAATCTATTGCCCTCACAGATTTTCCTGCTTCCAGGCCTTCTTTCAGCTTTAAAAGCGCTGCCTCTTCTTTTTGCGCATCTTTGTTCCCCGTTTTAGCAGCACGCTTTACTTTATCCAGCTTTTTATCTACTGTTTCCAGATCTTTCAACTGAAGCTCCATATCGATGGTTTCTTTGTCTCTTATAGGATCTATAGAACCATCCACGTGCACAATATTATCGTTTTCAAAGCATCTTAGAACATGAAGGATTGCATCAGTTTCCCTAATATTTCCAAGAAACTGGTTTCCCAAACCTTCCCCTTTACTTGCTCCTTTCACCAGCCCGGCAATATCTACAATTTCAACCGTTGCAGGCTGTACACGTTCAGGATGCACAAGTTCTTCAAGTTTCTGAAGCCTTTTATCGGGAACATTTACCACTCCAATATTTGGTTCTATTGTACAAAAAGGAAAATTTGCACTCTGCGCTTTTGCGTTCGACAGACAGTTAAAGAGTGTTGATTTTCCAACATTAGGTAATCCTACAATTCCGGCTTTCATATTTTAAATTTTGATGCAGTAATTTTTGCGGCTGCAAAGATAAGAATTAGAACCGAGAATAAATAAGTGACAATTCATAAGATAAAAGTTGCGATGAGACATTTCAAAAGTGGAGGTTGGACCTTTAAATTGGGAATTCAGGCATCACACGTTTAATCTAAACGTTACCCAGGAAATAAAAATCAGGCAGTTACCTTAGCGAGTCGGAACAGTATTGGAAAAATCACCCTCCCCTGGGTTCCAAAACTTTTTCTGAAATCATCTGCCACAAGATCTACAGGATTCTCTCCATTAGCATTTTCATAATGTTTAACGGCAGACCATGTTTTCAGATATCCCAGAAGCTGATCAAGACTCCAGTTTAATTCCAGCCGGAAATGAGGAGTTTCAATTTCAGCGAACGGAAAAGGAATGGTTTTATACTCTTCATCTAAATATTTCCGCTCCGGATCCCAGTAAGGATCTGTAATCTCCCGGTAAAAATGATGAATGACTTTATTGGTTTTAGAATCACTGGAAAACAAGCCATAACCTAAAACAGCAATTAATCCGTCCGGCTTAACCACTCTTTTTACTTCAGCGTAAAATTTATCAAAATCAAACCAGTGTATGGCCTGTGCCACTGTTACAAGGTCAAAATAATTATCCGGAAAAATAGTTTTTTCCGCAGGTTGCTTTGAATAGGTAATATTTGATTTTTTCACGGCGTTTTCCAGCTGTTGTTCACTTATATCCGTAGCATACACTTCCTGAAAAAACGCAGCCAATTCTGCCGCTACCTGTCCATTGCCCGTTCCGCAATCCCAAGCAGTTAATTTATTATTTAGATGTTTCCTAAGAAAATCATATAACTCTGCCGGATAAGTGGGCCGGAATTTTGCGTACTGTTCTGATTTTGTAGAAAAATTATCTTTCATAGCTGCCGTTTATCTAAAATTAAGAATAATTGCAGGAAATTTTAATTAAATGCCAAGTTTTGGAATGAGTATCCTGATCCTCATTAAAAATACAATTTGTCATGGAATCAATGACGGGAAGAAAAAATGATCTAAATATTTATAAATCAGAGGGAAATGGGGGAATTCACCTATCCCCTACTTTCCGGATATCATCTAACTTGAAAATTGATTGTTAGGATCTCCTCTCTCCCTCAGGAGAATTTCATTTTGCTGTTTATCTGGGTCCACGATACTTCAGCTAGTTATAAAATTTAAATAACCTTAATTGATACTTATGAAAAAATTAAATTATTGTGCAGCGTTTATTGCCGCCCTGGCATTATTATTTTCTTCCTGTAGTAAAGATGAAAATAATTTAACTGAAAGTGATCCAGAAAAAGCTACGTTATCTTTTAGTACTTTGTTAAATGATCTTGTTTCCAATAAGGCTGCCCTTAAACAGCAAATTGGTGGAATCCCTGAATGTTCAGACAATAATCCCGCCTATGTGGAAATTGCCCTCTCGCAAGATGGAGCCTGGGCAGTTGGTAATGACGATGATCCGGTTAGGGTGGATTTAAATCCAAATCCTGATGACTCTGACGGGGACGGGGTAGAGAATTATTTTACTGAATATTCATCACAACTGGAACTTGTTCCCGGCACCTACACGCTGGAATATTTTACCGTTTTTGATGCAAACGGGAATGAAATCTGGATTGCGCCACGGGAGATGGGTTCTTTAGATGAAATGGTAGATACCGCACTCCCCTTTGATATTTCCCTTGGTGCAGGGGTAAAGAAATATGTAAGCGTAGATGTTATGTGCTATGATAACCGGATGGTTAATGAATATGGATATCTGTTTTTCGATATTATTGCCAAAGAAGCTATAGAATTCTGCATTTTTGGAAATTACTGCGATGACAATGGCAGGCATTATCCTGCGCACTTTAGTGTGGATGTTTGGAACTATAGCGGGGATATTGAAAATCCAATGGGCACTCCTATCGGGAGCGATTTGATGAATATGGTTGGAGTAAATAATAATGGTGATGCCTATGCAGATCCACTTTGTATCGTCCTGCCCGATGGAAGCGGCATCGATGAATATTATATAGAAATCTCCTTAATGCCTTCTGATGAATATGACGCAGAGGAAGAAATAATTCGCAGCGGGCTTATTTCAGATGAAGATATAAGGGCGCTTTTTGATGGAGAATCCAATAATGATTATTTCCATTTTATGGAAGGAGACTGCGGCAATGGAGCCGCAGATTCCCCTGCTCTATTCGCCGATGTGGAATTAGCGATAATTGCAGATAACATGGTTTCCCCCTTGGGGGTGGTTGCAGCTCCCGATGACAGCGAAAGATTATTTGTTATTGACCAGATTGGCAAAATTTGGGTTATAGATGAATCAGGTAATAAACTTGAGGAACCATTTTTAGATATATCAGGGGAAATTGTAGATTTGAGGACTCAATATGACGAGAGAGGTCTTTTGGGACTGGCTTTTCATCCTGACTATGCTGTGAACGGACTTTTTTACGTGTATTACACTGCACCACCCCGTGCGGGTGGCCCGGAAACTGGAGCATCCTGGAACAACACAAGCCGGATCTCAGAATTCAGCGTTTCTCCTTCAACTCCTAACCAGGCTGATTCAGGATCAGAAAGAATTGTTTTAGAGGTAGATCAGCCTCAAACTAATCATGAGGGGGGGACCATAGCCTTTGGTCCAGATGGTTACCTCTATATTTCCATCGGCGATGGTGGCGGTTCCAATGATGTGGCTCCAGGACATGTTGAAGATTGGTATGAAGTAAATGCCGGTGGTAACGGGCAGGATATTGAAGCTAACCTCCTGGGAAATATCCTCAGAATAGATGTTAATGGTAGACCGTACAGCATTCCGGCAGATAATCCTTTTGTTGACGGGCCCGGCCTGGATGAAATTTATGCCTATGGCTTCCGGAATCCTTATCGATTTTCCTTCGATATGGGCGGGATGAATGAGCTTTATGTAGGAGATGCAGGACAACTACTTTGGGAAGAAGTAAGTATCGTGAATAAAGGCGGTAATTACGGCTGGAATGTGAAAGAAGGAACTCATTGCTTTAATGCTTCCAATAATGAAGAGGTTTTACCCAATTGTCCTGAAGTTGATATTTATGGAAATCCTCTTATAGATCCGGTGATTGAAATGAAAAATTATCAAAATCCCGCTGGTGGCAGAACGAGTGTTATCGTGGGAGGATATGTGTACCGCGGGAATGACTTACCAGAATTCCAGGGGCAATACATCTTTGGTTCTTTCTCCAATGGTGAAGACCCTCTTTCGGGAGAAATTTTTGTAGCGTTGCCATCCGGATCCGGATTATGGTCTTTCGTTGAAATTGATCTTGCAGGTAATCCGGATGATATTGGATATTATCTTAAAGGGTTTGGACAGGACCTTGAAGGTGAAATTTATATAGCAGTATCTGAAATGACCGGCCCTACAGGAAATACTGGTAAAATTCTAAAACTTTCAAACTAGACCCGCAAGTTGCGGATGAATATAATTTAAAAGAAAGGCCGGATCTTCTAAATGAGATTATCCGGCCTTTTTTCTATTTTTTTAAGATAAAAATACATCAGCTTCCCAGAACCCTGCCAAACCTGCTCCTATTTCCGCCAGGTCTTATTTTTTCTTTTTATCTCACAAATCCTCAATTACTTCAGTGAAAATTGATTTACTGCAAACTTATATACTTATGTAATAGGTGATTGATTACCATCTGTTTTTTTTAACACATAAATATCAGTATGCAATTAAGGAATTAATTTATAATAACTTAAAATATTAACTTAAATAAAATTAATAAAAGATTAAATTTTTGGTATCTTAAAGGGATTTATTTTTAAAATATTTTGCTATGAAAACATTTAATTTTTTTCAGCTTAAGAGCGTAAAGCTCCTGGCCTTCCTGATATTTTTACTCTTACCGGTCTATTTATTTGCTTTTCAACAGCAAAATCAAAAAAACTATACAGAATATAAAGGTATGGTGGTAAACAGCCAAAATGATGATCCTATTGCGTCTGCTCTAATTTCGGTAAACCGAAGCAATATTTCTACTATTACCAATGCCGCCGGGGAATTTGTACTGAAAGTTCATGATAGTCTAACGCCTGTTATTGTTAATGTTTCCTACCTGGGGTTCAGCAGTAAAAACCTTCCGCTTGATTATTTTAAGGATAATAATCGGGTGGAACTTGTGGAATCTGTAGAAAAGCTTTCTGAAGTAAATATTTTTAACGCTAAAGATGCCCGCACCCTTGTGGAGAAAATGCTGACTCAAAAAGATGAAAATTATATTACCGACCAAACCTTAATGACCGCCTTCTACAGGGAAATAATCAAAAGACGGCGTACAAATGTTTCTCTTTCTGAAGCGGTGGTGAAAATATATAAGAAACCACACAATACTAGGAGAAAAGACCTGGTTTCAATCTATAAAGCAAGAAAAAGTACAGATTACGACAAATTGGACACCCTGGCTTTGAAACTGAGAGGAGGACCTTTTAACAGCCTTTATCTGGACCTGATCAAGTACACAGAGTATGTACTTAAACCGGAAATGATGGAGAACTATGAATTTAATTTTGATGATCCTACCAAAATAGATGACCGCTATATCTATGTGGTAAATTTTGAGGAGATGGATAAATCCACCCCCTGGTATTTTGGTCAACTATATATTGATGCAGAAAGCCTAACTCTTGTTCGTGCAAAGTACAAAATGGATGTTGATGACCGAGATATGGCTACACGCATGTTCGTAAAAAAGAAACCCACCGGTTCAAAAGTATATCCTGTAGAGCTGTATTATGAAGTAGATTATGCCGAGAAGGATGGAAAATGGCATTTTTCTTATGGAAATGCAATTATGGAATATGTGGTAAACTGGAAGAGAAAAATATTTAATTCCCGTTATACCGTTAACAGCGAAATGGTGGTGACTGATTGGGAAAAGTATAGCGACAGCGAATGGAAGGAAAATGCCGACCTTATTGATCCCTATGTGGTAATGGCCGATGATATAAGCGGATTTTATGACAAGGAATTTTGGGGAAATAACAATATAATTGAGCCTGAAAAATCTATTCAAAATGCAATAGAAAAAATTAAGCGCAATATGAAAAAAGAATAAGCATTTCTCTTAAATTTGATTAGGAAACCGCCTCCTATCTCTTTAAGATAACAGGCGAATTCTTATTTAATCATCTATGCTGGCCATAACCATTTGACGGAATTTCCATCCGGTTTCATCCCCCGTTTCTCCCGATGTTTGTTTCATCAGGATTCCTATTACATTCTCTTCAGGATCGGCAAAATACTGGGTGTTAAAATAACCGCCCCAGTCAAAGGTACCTTCACTGCCAAAGCCGCCCATACTTTCACCTTCGGGAGTAACAACGGCAAAAGCGATAGAATAGTATTTATCTTTTCCACCAAAAAGATCTTCCGTTTGATTGCCCATCATACTTTCTATCGTAGTACGGCTAAGCAACCGCTTCCCGTTTAATTCGCCTTTATTAAGGTACATCTGTAGAAAAGTGGCATAATCTTCAGCAGTGCTGGAAAGTCCCGCTCCCCCGGAATAAAAACTTCTCGCTCCCTTTACAGGATAATCGGGATCAAAAAAAGTAGTCCTTAGATTTTGCCATTTTCCATCCTGTTTTTCCTGGATAGCCACCAGGCGTTCAGTATTTCTTTGCGGCTGATAAAAATGAGTATCATCCATCTCCAGCGGATCAAAAATATGTTCAGTAAGATAGTCACTGAAAGACTGGCCTGAAATTACTTCCACAAAATATCCCAGCACATCCAATCCCATACTATATGTAAATTTTTCGCCTGGATTATGATGCAATGGAAGTTTTCCCAACTTCTTAATCACCTCTCCAATTTTCACATTTTTGGTGGTAAAAAGCTCGGTAACCCCGGCTTTCTGATATATTTTCCTGATCCTGGGATCGGAATCAATCATTCCATAACCAAGTCCTGAGGTATGTGTAAGCAGCTGCCTTATAGTAATTTCCTTATCAGCAGGCCTTGTAGTATAAGAAGAATCTGCTTCATTGAAAGTTTGGAGAACCTGCGGATCTTTAAATTCCGGAATATATTTAGAAATAGGATCGTCTAATTGAAATTTCCCTTCTTCCCAAAGCATTATTACGGCAGTGGCAGTAATAGCTTTTGTTTGGGAGGCAATACGAAACACATCATCCCTTTCCAGTTTTTCACCACCGGCATTTGCTTTTCCAAAAGCTTTATGATAGACAATTTTTCCGTCTTTTGCTATTAAAGCTACAGCACCTGGAATCTGGTTATTATCAATAGCTTCCTGTAACATAATACCGATTTTATCCAGTCTTTCCGGAGAGACCCCTACAGATTGTGGAGCAGATTCGGCAAGGTGATCAGAGGATTTTACTGAATTGGTCTGGGCACAGATGCTCAGGTTAAAAGCTATAAAGTATACTCCCAGCAATATTTTGCGGGATTGAGATAGATTATGCATAAGAGAATTTTTATTCCCGTAAATTTAAAAAATAATCTTCAGGTGCTGCAGCTATTCTACTTCTTCTTATCAGACTTCTTTTTAATCTCTGGTTCCTTAAACCTGCCGAAAAGGATATTCTGCTTCCGGAAATCTTTGGCGCTGCTAAAAGGAATTTCTTTTCGCTTAACTCTCCAGGTCCAGTTGTTCTTAATCGTGCCGGGAGTGTTCATTATAGCCTCTTCCCCCATTCCTATCAGGTCCTGTAAAGGAAATACCGCAATTTTAGATACAGATTTTAATGCCATAGTACGCATTATCTCGTGCACGTTTTCTTCGCTTATTTTTCTTCCTGAATATTTCTTCAGATGCTTTTTAGCCTCCTTATCCAGATTCCCGAACCAGCCCCGCGTGGTGTTATTATCATGCGTACCGGTATATACAAGGCTGTGAGGTTTGTGGTTGAAAGGCAGGTAAGGATTATCTGCTTTTTCTTCACCAAAAGCAAAGTGCAGCACATTCATTCCCGGAAAGTCAAATTTTTGCAGTAGTTTATAAACAGGCTCATCCAAAGAGCCTAAGTCTTCAGCGATAAAAGGCATTTTTGGAAACTTCTTTTTGATTACACTGAAAAACTGTGTTCCTGGAGTTTTTATCCACTTTCCGTTAATGGCCGTTTCTTCTTTTGCCGGCACTTCCCAGTAAGCAGAAAAGGCACGGAAGTGATCCAGTCTTACCACATCAAACAGCAAGAGATTTTGGGTTAGACGCTCCACCCACCAATCGAAGTCATTACTTTTTAAAACTTTCCAGTTAAAGACCGGTGTTCCCCAAAGCTGACCGGTTTCACTGAAATAATCTGGTGGCACGCCGGAAACATGGGTAGGTTCTTTCTCTTCATTCAGCTTAAAGTATTCGGTATGAGCCCAGCAATCGGCACTTTCATGGTTTACATAGAAGGGAATATCCCCAATAAATGCTACATTGTTCTTATGGGCATACCTTACCAGGGCTTCCCATTGTTGAAAGAAGATATACTGGAAAAATTTTTCCTTTTCTATCTCTTCAGCAAAATCTTTATATGCCTTTTTTATGGCTTCGTCTTCCCGATTCTTTATCTCTTTTGGCCAGCCTGTCCAGCCGCGGCCGTATTTTTTTGTAAATACCTGAAAAATGGCAAAATCTTCAAGCCACTTGCGGTGCTTATTGCAGAATTTTTTAAACTCTTCTGAAGCTGCTTTTTTAGATCTATAGTTTTCAAACGCCGTGTTTAGGAGGTTAACCTTATAAGTTTCAACAGCTTCAAATTTCACCTTCTTATTTGATACACCTTTTGGTTTTGAAATTTCTCCGGAATCTAAATATCCCTCCTTTTCCAATAATTCCGGACTTATAAGCAGCGGATTACCGGCAAAAGCGGAATAGCTACTATAAGGCGAATGATAATACGCAGAATGGGTTGGATTAAGCGGCAGCAACTGCCAGTAATGATACCCTGAATCTTCTAGGAAATCCACAAACTCATAAGCAGATTTTCCCAAATCTCCTATTCCATAATCGGAGGGCAGGGATGTTATATGAAGTAAAATGCCACTACTCCTGTGTAAATCCATATTATTTTTTATTGATTAAAAGCGCTACAGGAAAATTCCCAATCAATTTTTCCAGCGGAATTTTATTGTCATTTATAATATTTTCCGCAGTAAAAACATTATTCCAGTTTTGTGGGGCGATATCAGGTAAATGAAGATAAGATTCCTTTAGCAAGTGATCATCTGCTTTCAAACCTACAGCATATAGGTTCTTTATCTTAACAGGAGCCACAGTAATACTCCATTCTTCCTGATATCTACGCGCAAAGGCAATTACTTTTCCCTCCAGGCCACCTGAAATTTTTAGTCCCAGGTATTCCCCGTTTTCAAACAATTCTGAAGAATTTTTCCTGTTTTGAATGGTTTTATGAAGCACATAAAATTTTATTTTTCCATCGCTAAAATTCTGTTTTAAGCCCTGAAGATAATTTCCAGTTTCTTCCGGATCAGTACTTTTTATTTCCCTGAGATAATTATTTCTTTTTTCATAATCAACCGGACGCCGGTTATCGGGATCTACATAACTTAAATCCCAAAGCTCAGTACCCTGGTAAATATCCGGCACGCCGGGAACAGTATTTTTTATCAAAACCTGGGCACAGGATTTTACAACCGCCAAAACTGCTATTTTCTCCTGAAACGAATCAAAAGAAGCACAAAATTGGGCATTTTTCAGAATACTTTTTATAAAATCAAAAACAGCATTTTCATGTTCTTCATCCGGGATGGACCAATTTGAATTCACTTTTGCCTCCCTCATCACCTTCTGCAGGTAATTCGTGGTACGCTGTAAAAATTCTTCTTTGTCATAATCTCCGAAAGGAATTGCCCCAATTAAAGCCTGATAAATAAAATATTCTTCATTATCATCGGGAGCATTTTTCGTTTTTAGACCCTTATTTATTTCTTTCCATTCTTTTACTTTTTCAAACCATTCCGCGGGAAATTCACTTAATACGGCCAGCCTCATCCGGCTGTCTTCCCCTCTCTTTGTGTCATGCGTTGCAGTACCGTTAAGTGCGTGAGGAAAATCTTTTTGTTTTTCCAGCATCTTTCGATGAAAATCTTCAATAGAAATTCCAAAATTATCCGGAGAATCTCCTACTTCATTGTGCAAAATGAGACGGTTGTAAATATAGAAACTGGTGTCTTCCACTCCTTTGGCCGCCAATGGCCCGCTGAATTGCTGACAACGTTGAAGAAAATATAAACTTTTTTCAGTGTTTTTTCCTGCTTCATTAATCAGCAACGATTTTATAAAAGAAAGTTCTTTCTGTAATCCCGATTGCTTTTCCAGAGCTTTATTATAAGCTATATCAATGATTTTCAACTCTGATTTCTCTAAAGGAAATTTCTTCGGATATATACGATAAATAGGAAAAGCTGCCAGGAAAGCGCATAATGCTTCTTTAGTATTTTTTTCTTCTAAATCCTCAGCCAGTAAATTTTCATCTTTTAGATAAAGCATAAGATTATGAAGCTCCCCTCCCATTCTTTCCTTCAGGATAAAAAGCTTTTTCTCATAAACCATATCTTCATATTCAGAAACTTCTGAAGCTATGTTACGGTATTCTTTAGTAAAATGATCTTTGTTTTCTGAAGCAGTAAAAAGATGATTTATCTGTGCCAGAAATTCATACCCGCTGGTTCCCTGAACAGGCCATTTTACAGGTAATTTTTCTTCGGCTTCCAAAATCTTTTCCACTACAATATAAGCATCTTCCCCTGCAAGCTCCCGGAGTTTTCGGGTATAGTCTTCCGGATCAAAAAGTCCGTCAATATGGTCAACCCGAAGGCCTTGAATCAAGCCAGCCTCCAGCAATTCCTTAATGAAGTAATGATAATTTTCAAAAACCTTATCATTTTCCATGCTAAGGCATATCAGGTCATTAATGGTGAAAAACCTGCGATAGTTAATTTCACTTTCCGTAGTTTGCCAGTGTACAGGTTTAAAATACTGCAATTCCAGAAATTCCAAAAATTGATCCTGATCATTATTTACTTTATCAAGTCGCTTTGTAATAATGTTTTCGAGTTCCCTGTCTTCTTTGAACTCTTTAAAAAATGCAGCTTTTAATTCCTGCCAGGCTTCTGCATTACCGGAAAAATTCCTGAACTTTTCATTCCAGTCCTCTAAAGAAGTTTCCTTCAGAATAGATTCGTAGGAACGTGCGGCAACAGGATAAATATGATCAAAATATTTTAGAACCAGTCCACCTTTATCCATGACAATCTTTAATTCCTTATTCTGAAGGATTTTCTCCAGGGAATCACCCAGGAAAGCGGCCATTACCTTGTTCCAGCCTTTATATTCCCAGTTGATGTCGAAAAAATTGTAATACCGGGAATCTGGCCCCAATTCAAAAATATCGCACAACCAGGGATTGCTGCTGTCAAAAGCCATATGATTGGGAACAATGTCCTGAAGCCAGTTCATGTCCCGCTTATGCAAGTCAGTAGAAATTGCTTTAAAATCTTGTAGTTTTCCAATGGCAGAATTTATGGTAAATGGATCAACCACATCGTACCCATGGGTACTTCCTTCTCTTGCTTTGAAAAAAGGCGCCGAATAGATAGTGGAAACCCCAAGTTGATCCAGATAATCTACAATGCCATGGAGATCTTCAAAGGTGAAGTCTGGAGACAGTTGTAATCTGTATGTAGATACTGGTATTTTCATACCTCAACAAGATTAAGATTTTTAGTAAGGCGTAAAAATGATTCCTTCCACTTTTCCCTCTCAGAGTCTTTTTTAACACCTACCCTATTTGCAGAATCCAGTTCTTCTTCCCTCATGCTGAAAACAATATTTTGTGCTTCCCATGTTTCGGGTTCAAGTGTACTTTCATGCAGTAGCTCAATAAACTCATTTATACAATCCATTAGTTCAGTATCACTTGGATTTTCTTTTAATTGCCGCATTAATGCATTAAGCCTTTTATCACTTAAGAAACTAAGCGTTACCACATCAAGATTAATATTGATTTGTCTTGCAGAATGTATTAAAGATTTAAAGCTACCAAGATCGAAATCTTCTTCCCTTAATATATTCCCAAGCTTGGTATTTAATGCCAGTTCTGCAGGAAGTTTTAGCCTGTTTGGAACCTTCATGTGAATTTCCTTAAAGGTTTGTAACAATGGATAGCTATTTTCATAAACCTGCTGTATAGCACCTTCGGCTCCTTTTAAAGTATTTTCCATTACCAGATCCATAATGCTCTGTTGTTCATCACGGAATAAATGCCAGAATGAATAATTATGATTTCCAAAGTAACTATCCATCATATTAAATATCTCATAGACATTTCCTTTTTGAAAAAATTCGGCTACGTTATGATGTAATTCTTCAAGTGCTTCAGCTCCCATATAAGGACGCACTCCACCAAATAAATGGTGATCTCCCATATGTAGCACCGCATAAGAGATATCTACTTTTTCCCAGGTAATATCGGACCTAAATTCCGTTCTCCCAACAACAAGCTTTTGTTTTCCCGCTTCATAAAAATGCTGCTCTTTTGTAACCGCACTAAAGTTGTAAAGGCTAACCTCATCGGGAAAGTCTTCAAAGAGAGAAGATACAGCATAATGCGCCCCAATACGTATCATGTCAAGAGCCATTGGCTTTACAAATTTATCATAAGCAACTCTGGCAGAATCAAAATCCGGCATATTACTGGGTACTTTTTCGAGGTATTTCACGAAAGTATCCTCATAATTTTCGCCACTAATTTCCTCGGCAAGCTGTACAGCTCTCTTTGCATAAAAAATATCCTGCATAGATTCTATTCCGGACACCTCATCAAAGAACCAGCCGCAACTGGTATACATAAGCATGGCATGATACTGCATTTCCAGCAATTTCAGGAGTTTTACTTTTTCTTCCTCCTGTAATTCTCCACCAAAACGCTGTTTTAAAAATGCCTGTACATTTTCTTCACTGCGGTCCAACACAACCTGAATATACTTGTCCCGTACTTCCCAGGGAGTAGAGGTATATTGCTTCATTTCCTTTTCATACAGCTCAATTAACTGCTCCCTTACCCAATCAAAAGTTTCCCGAAGGGGAGCTCTCCATTTCTGGTTCCAGTTATCATGGCCTCCTGTATTACAGCCACAATCACTTCTCCATCGCTCTACACCGTGGTAACAGCTCCAGGAAGTATTTTCGATGATTTCCACCTCATGTTGGGGAGGATGTTTTTCCAGAAACTCACCATAAATAGTAAGCTTAGCTTCTTCATGCTCCTCTATATAATCAAGGCAGTAAGACAGAGCCATCTCACCAAGTTTGTGGTGGTGCCCATAGCTCTCACCATCGGTAGCAATATGTACCAGCTGAACATCTTCTTCTTCGGTAAACTGACCCTGCAGGCGATTGGCAAAACGCTCACCATCGTTCAGCAGGCCTTCAAATGCAACACCCTGTGACGCTGGCCCATCATAAAAAAAGAGGGTGATTGTATTACCTGAAGGCAGGTTACACACGTAAGGTTTACGTGGATCAACTTTGGCATCGGTGGCATCCTCCCACTTTTCATCGCCTATTTTACGCATCCTCCTGGCCTGGTATGGTGAAAGAATGGTAAATTTAATACCATGTTTGGCAAGTATTTCAAGTGTCTCGGTATTGGCCGCAGTCTCTCCTAACCACATACCTTCAGGAGAACGTTGAAATCTGGATTTGAAATCCTCAATTCCCCAGATAACCTGTGTTTCTTTATCTCTTTCATTGGCCAACGGCATAATAAGGTGATTATAAGCCTGTGCCAGAGCTGCACCATGACCAGAAAAACGTTCTCTGCTGTCTTTATCTGCCTGTAAGATTCCCTCATAGGTTTCAGGAGCTTCATGCTGCATCCACGCCAAAAGGGTTGGGCCTATATTAAAGCTCATCCAGGCATAATTATTCATAATATCCTCAATTTTTCCTTCGGAATTAAGAATACGGGAAGAGGAATTTCGAATGTAACATTCGGCATTAATTCTATGGTTCCAGTCGTGGTAAGGATATGCCGAATCCTGAATTTCTACCTTGTTTAGCCATGGATTTTCCCTTGGTGGCTGATAAAAATGCCCGTGAATACAAATATATTTTTCTTTCATAGTTATTTTATTGATAAGTGATTATGCTCCAGATGATTAATTTAGGATTCCGGAATTCCAATGTATGCTAAAAGGTATTTATAATTTAAGCAAGATGTAAATATTTTTCTAACTTTTACAAATTATTAATGATTCCGGCGGAATATTTATTATTCTGTAGATATCTGATTTTGAAGAGAAATCTGCCGGACCATCCCATTTCTTCTCTGCAGAAGCCAAAATGATATTGATATTTTCTTCAGAGATATTAAGAGTTTGATTTTCTTCGCTAAAGTTGAAAAGTGCGGTAAGTTTGCCAGCCGAAGCAATAATTAGCTTCTTCTGTTCATCTACTTCAGTATGAATCTCTTTCTCCACAAAATCTTTAAAAGCTCCTTCTTTACGTAGACGAATCAGTTCTTTATAGAAGTTAAATATCACCTTCTTTTTTTCAGATTCTTCAAAATTCCAGTTGATTTTTGAATTATTAAAAGTTTCTTCAGACTGTGGATCGGGAAACTCTCCTTTTTTTTGATTGAAGTATTCAAACTCCTTTTTCCTGCCTTCCTGAACAGCTTTTACCAGGTCTGGATCCCCATGACTAACGAAATACTGAAAAGGATTATCCTCTGCAAATTCCTCTCCCATAAATAGCATTGGAACCATTGGAGAAGTAAGCAAAACTCCGGCAGAAAGTTTCAATTTTTCAAAAGAAATAAGCTGAGTAAGGCGATCTCCCAACATCCTGTTCCCTACCTGATCATGATTTTGAATACATACTACAAAACTGGAAGAAGACAGTTCTGCAGGACTGTTTCCAATTGTTCTCTTTCTGAAGCTTGAATATACACCATCATAAACAAATGCCTGTCGAAAAGATTTTGCCAGTTGGTTTAGCTTTCCGTAATCGGCATAATAACCTTCATCTTCACCGGTTAGAAGAGTATGCAGAGAATGGTGAAAATCATCCACCCATTGTGCTTCCAGGCCAAAACCTCCCTTGGAATACGAATTAATAATCTTTACATCATTTAGGTCACTTTCTGCTATGAGCACATATTTACGATCGCTCTTTTTCTCCAAATTATCCACCTGTTCACTTAGATCACGCAGCAAATGTTTGGCTCCTCTGTCAATTATTTCATGAATAGCATCCAGGCGGAGTCCATCAAAATGATATTCTTCCAGCCACATTATTGCGCTCTGCAAGAAAAAATTTCGAACATGGTCCGAAAAAGGGTCATCAAAATTTATCGCTTTTCCCCAGGGGGTTTTATATTTCTCAGTAAAGTAAGGCCCGAATTCGGAAAGGTAATTTCCTTCCGGCCCCATATGGTTATAAACCGCATCCAGTATTACCGCTATACCTTTTGCATGACAACTATCAATTAATTCTTTTAAAGCTTCAGTACTACCGTAACTTTCCTGAGCTGCGTATGGGTATACTCCGTCATATCCCCAATTTCTATTTCCCGGAAATGCAGAAAGAGGCATAACCTCTATGGCATTTATTCCCAACTCCAAAAGATGATCCAATTTTTCCTGAATTCCACGGAAGGTACCTTCCGCCGTAAAAGTACCAACATGCAGCTCGTAGATAATCATTTTATCCATTGAAAGACCTTTCCAGTCTTCATCATTCCATTTATATGAATTATTATTAATTACCTGTGACCATTCATGTACACCTTCAGGCTGATAGCGTGAAGCGGGATCGGGAAATTTCTTTACACCATTCAGCTGGAATTTATATAAAGTGCCTGGTTCTATTTCTTCAAGAGTTTTACTCCAGTAGCCTTTCTCTTCTTTATTTAATAAAACGGGAAGTTCATTATTTTTAAAGATTACTTCAACTTTTTCAGCTGAAGGTGCCCATACTGTAAATTCACAATTATCATTCTCTTTAAAAATAGCTCCTACTTTTCTTTCCATAATCCTCTTTCTAAATAAGTTCAACCACATCCAAATCTAACAAGGATAAATTGTAATTATAGATGTTTAGTAATTATTTAACTAGAGTATTTACTCTGCTTATTTACCTTTAGTAGAGATTTGTTTGAGAATTCCTTATTCTATGGAGTCTCTATAGAGTAAAAATATTAAAAAATTAAAAAATTTTCATGAAGGCAGAAGGGCAAAAAAGAGCAAGTATTAGAAATGTTTCTCCTCAAATTGAGTGTGGCAAATATCAAATCAAGAGGATCGTTGATGAAAGAATAGAAGTAGAAGCTGATATTTTTGGAGACGGACATGATAAAGTGGACGCCGTACTCCTATACCGGGAAGCGGGAGACGAAAATAAGTGGGAGGAAATTCCTATGATTCATGAAGGAAATGACCACTGGTCTTCAGCCTTTGAAGGAAGCCAGCCCGGAATTTATGAATATACTATTGAAGCATGGATTGACCACTTCAACACATGGAGAAGCGGCCTAAATAAAAAGATAGAGGCCCGGCAGAATGTGAAAACTGAAATTCTTATTGGAGCAGAACTTATGGAAGATGCCCTTGCTCAGGCAAATTCCGGCCAAAAGAAGCAATTGCGAAACTGGATAAACCTTCTGCGGGACGAAGAGAAAGAATCTGAAGCAATATCCAAAATTTTTGAAGATGCAGTTACAAATGTAATGTATCAAACCCGGCAACGGGAAAGAGCAACCCGTTATAAAAAGATACTTAAGGTAAAGGTGGAAAGAAAACGGGCTCTCTTCAGTGCATGGTATGAATTTTTCCCAAGGTCTACTTCAGAAACACCCGGAAAACATGGAACATTTAAGTCTTCAGAAAAAATATTGCCTGAAATTGCCAATATGGGCTTTGATGTTATTTATCTACCCCCTATTCATCCTATTGGAAAGAGCCACCGGAAAGGTATAAATAATGCTACGGAAGCACAGCCGGGTGATCCGGGCTCCCCATGGGCGATCGGTTCTGAAGAAGGAGGACATAAAGCCATTCATCCGGAATTAGGAACTATAGATGATTTTACTTCTTTTGTAAAAAAAGCTGAAAAAAACGGGATAGAAGTAGCTATTGACTTTGCTATACAATGCAGTCCGGACCATCCTTATGTAAAGGAGCATCCGCAATGGTTTAAATGGCGGCCAGACGGAACGGTGCAGTATGCTGAAAATCCCCCCAAAAAATATCAGGATGTTCTCCCTGTAAATTTTGAGACTGAAGATTGGGAAAATCTATGGGAGGAATTAAAAAGTGTTGTGGAATATTGGATTGATAAAGGAGTGAAAATTTTTAGAGTAGATAATCCACATACCAAATCTTTTATTTTCTGGGATTGGCTTATTCAAGAAATTAACAAAAACCATAAGGACATTATCTTTCTTGCAGAAGCTTTTACGCGTCCACGGGTAATGGAAGAATTGGGAAAAGTAGGATTTACGCAATCTTACACCTATTTCACCTGGAGGAATTCCAAAGAGGAATTCCAGGAATATTTAACAGAACTTACCCAAACGGAACTCAGAGAATATTTTAGGCCCAACTTCTGGCCCAATACGCCCGATATTCTTCCTGTTTCCCTTGAAAATCAAAGTGAAGCTTCATTCCTTATCAGGATAATCCTGGCCTCCACCCTTTCCTCAAATTATGGAATATATGGTCCTTTATTTGAATTCGGTTTGAATGAAGCATATCCGGGTAAAGAGGAATATACCCGCTCTGAAAAATATGAAGTGAAGCATTGGGACTGGTACCGGCCTACAAGAACCAAAGAAATTATTAGTCAGCTTAACAGCATAAGGAATGAAAATACTGCTCTTCAAACTACCTATAATATTTCCTTTGCCGATACCGACAACGATCAGCTAATTTGCTATTCAAAGATAGATAAACGAACCGGAAATAAACTTCTAATTGTGGTGAATCTGGATCCTCATCATACCCAATCCGGTTGGATAAAAGTGCCTTTGAAGGAACTGGAAATAAAAGGCCATCAACCTTTTGCCGTTGTTGATCTGCTTACCGCCTCCAGATATATATGGCAAAATGAATGGAATTATGTAGAGCTCCATCCACAGGCACTACCTGCACATATTTTACGTATTGAAACAACTAATGAGAGATAAAAAATTATACCACTAATTATATGAGTAACCCTATAAATATTGACGAAAATCTGCATTGGTATAAAGATGCAGTAATATACGAACTACATATTAAAGCTTTTTTTGACAGTGACGGAGATGGAATTGGTGATTTTCAGGGCTTACTGCAAAAACTTGATTACCTTGAAGATCTTGGAGTAACTGCAATCTGGCTTTTACCATTTTATCCTTCTCCGCTTAAAGATGACGGGTATGATATTGCAGATTATTATAACATTAATCCATCTTACGGAGATGTAAAAGTCTTTAAAAAACTAATAAAGGAAGCCCACAAGAGAGGCTTAAAAATAATTACTGAACTTGTAATTAACCATACATCAGATCAGCACCCCTGGTTCCAAAGGGCCAGAAGAGCACCTGCAGATTCTGATTATAGGAATTATTATGTATGGAGTGACGACCCCCAAAAGTATAAGGACGCCAGAATTATATTTACAGACACCGAACCTTCTAACTGGACGTGGGATCCCGTGGCAAAGGCATATTACTGGCACCGTTTCTTTTCTCATCAGCCAGACCTGAACTTTGACAATCCCCAGGTGCAAAAAGAAGTCTTTAGAATTATGGACTACTGGTGTAAAATGGGTGTTGACGGTTTCCGCCTGGATGCGGTTCCCTACCTTTTTGAAAGGGAAAATACAAACTGCGAAAATTTACCCGAAACCCATGAATTCCTGAAAAAATTACGTGCACACATTGATAAGAATTACGATAATAAACTTCTGTTAGCCGAAGCAAATATGTGGCCGGAAGATTCCGCAGCCTATTTTGGGGAAGGAGATGAATGTCATATGAATTATCATTTCCCAATTATGCCCAGGATGTTTATGGCGGTAAAAATGGAAGACCGTTATCCAATAATTGACATTATTGATCAGACTCCTGAAATTCCCGACTCCTGTCAATGGGCAATTTTTCTTAGAAATCATGATGAGTTGACACTGGAGATGGTTACCGATGAAGAAAGGGATTACATGTATAAGGTTTATACCAAAGATCCGCAAGCAAAAATAAATGTTGGGATTCGGCACAGGCTTGCTCCCTTACTGGAGAACAACCGAAACAAAATTGAATTGATGAATGTGTTGCTGTTTTCGCTGCCCGGCACTCCTGTAATTTATTATGGGGATGAAATAGGAATGGGAGACAATTTCTATCTGGGGGACAGGGATGGAGTACGTACTCCTATGCAATGGACGGCAGACAGGAATGCCGGCTTTTCTACCACTAATCCTCATAAGCTTTACCTCCCGGTAATTATTGATCCGGAATATAAGTACGAGGCGGTAAATGTGGAAGCACAACAAATGAATTCTTCTTCCCTGCTATGGTGGATGAAGCGAATAATTGGAATGAGAAAAAGATTTAAGGCTTTTGGGCGGGGAGATATAAACTTCCTTTCTCCTTCTAATTCTAAAATAATTGCTTATACACGTAATTATGAAGATGAACATATTCTTATCCTTGGGAATCTTTCAAGATTTCCGCAGGCTGCTGAATTGGAACTGGAAGATTATGAAGGATATACTCCTATAGAAGTCTTTAGTCATAATAAATTTCCAAGGGTTTCAGAGAATCCATACCTCTTTACCATGGGACCCCACGGATACTACTGGTTTGTTCTTGAAAAAGACAAGGAGCAAAGTGAAAAAGCAGATATTCCCGCATTAAAAGTTGGATCATGGCCTGAACTTTTAGAAGCGAAGGTACAGGCGAAACTTGAAAATAAGGTGCTTCCAATTTATCTTAATTCCTGCAGGTGGTTCGGAGGAAAATCTAGAGTAATACAGAATATTTCGGTAAATCATAAGATAGATATTCCTGTAAAGGATTTATCAGCTACCTTAATTACGATTGAAGTAAACTATAACGATGGTTTACCAGAAGTTTACCAGCTTCCACTGGCATTTGTACCATATCACAGGGAAGAAGAAATAAGGGAGATTCCTGAAAAAGGAGCTATTACAAGGTTAACCGTAGGAAAAGAAGAGGGAATTTTATTTGATGCAGTTTACAATGAAGATTTTAGAAACACCATCTTCAAGAATATTAAAAAGAACAAAACCATAGGCAGCGGAAAAAAAAGCCTGAACTTCTATCATGGAGATGAAGAAATAAATATAGAATCTGAGACGCTGAATTCAAAAATTCTTAACGCCGAGCAGAGCAATACTTCTTTGATCTTCGACAATAGATATTTCCTTAAGCTTTACAGGAAACTGGACAATACAATTAATCCCGATCTGGAGATTACCAGGTATCTTTCTGAAAAAACCGATTATGAAAATGCTCCCTGTTTTAGAGGAGCCATAGAATTAAAAGCCGGGGTGCGCAATATCATCGTATTGGGTATGATGCAGGATTTAATTCCTAACCAGGGAGATGCCTGGGATTATACTAAAGATGCTATAAACAGGTATTATGAAAATGTAATGACCAGGCCTAAAGAAATTAAGCTGCTTCCGGCAAAACAAGATCTTACTATACCTTTAAGCTATAAAGAAATTCCAACAGATATGCAGGATCTGATGGGAGGTATTTTTCCCGAACGAATTTCATTATTAGGACAGCGTACGGCAGAAATGCATCGGGCACTTGCAGCACATCCTGAAGAAGAAGATTTTGAGCATGAAGCTTTTTCACTTCATTATCAGCGCTCACTTTTCTCCTCTTTGCAGTCTCTCACCAGGAACAGCTTTACTAATCTTCAGAAGAATTTGAAGCATCTTCCTGAAGAAGTGAAAAAAGAGGCAAAAGAAGTGCTGGATATGAAAAGCGATGTTTTGAAATGTTTTAAAAGAGTTTTCGCCCATAAAATTCCTGTAATGAAAATCAGGACGCATGGGGATTACCACCTGGGGCAGGTACTTTGGACGGGTAAAGATTTCATCATTATAGATTTTGAAGGAGAGCCTGCGAGGGCCTTTAGTGAAAGAAGGTTGAAACGTTCTGCGCTAAGGGATGTGGCCGGAATGGTAAGATCATTTCATTATGCAGCATACAGTACCATAATGGAACCGGAATTTGATCAACAAAGAAAAGATGGTGATCTTGAGGACTGGGCAGAATCCTGGTACTATTATGTTACCAGATTATACCTCAAGGGATATTCGGATACTGTGGGAGAAAACAGTTTTATCCCTGAAGATCAGGAAGATTATGATATCCTGATGGACACTTTTCTGCTTGAGAAAGCAGTATATGAACTGAATTACGAACTAAACAATCGTCCCGATTGGGTATTAATTCCACTTAGGGGCATAAAATCAATTATTGGGAGGTACAGAGATGGCAAAGAAAGAAAATAAAATTACAGATAAAGACAGGAAAATAACATCAAAAGCTAAAAGCGGAACGGCAAAATCTTCAAAAACTCCGGATACTTCAGGCGAGGTGAAGGGGCCGAAAGGCGTGGGGGAAAAAAGCCCCCGCTCTTCTGCCCCTGCTAAAAAGACCAATGCCGGGAAAGCAAAAACTAAAGGTTCAACTAAATCAGAACCTGCAGCAAAACAACAGGCTACCGGTGAGAAGGTATCACCAAAAAAGTCTGTAGCGGGCAAATCAACAGCTTCGGAAAAGAAGAAATCGGCTAAATCTACATCGGCAACAAAAACGTCAAAAGCTAAGAAAGCAACGGAAAAAAATTCTAAGGAAAAAAAAGCTACTAAACCTAAAGCAGGAAAAACAGCTGCTTCAAAAAAAGAAACAAAAAGTACTTCTGAAAATCTCGCTTCAACAGTAAAGGGTATTGCAGATAAAGTAATACCCGACGAGGAAACTCAGAAAAAAATAACTAAAGCAGCCAAAGATCTATTGCCAGATCAAAAAACTGCAAAGAAAACGGCAAAAAAAACACTGGATACTGTACTGCCGGATGACGAATCCAAGAAAAATGAAAATGATATAACCCGGGAAAAATCAACCGAAGAACAGGATTGGTTCTCCTTATTTACAGATTTTGATGTTCACCTGTTCAAGGAAGGAAAACATTATCATTTGTATAAAAAATTCGGAGCACATCCGGTAAAGCATAAGGGGCAGGAAGGAATTTATTTTTCTGTCTGGGCACCCAACGCAGAAACAGTTTTCGTGATTGGTGACTTTAATGGATGGAACAGGGAAAAGAATCCTATGAATGTTCGGCATGACCATTCCGGAATCTGGGAGATTTTTATACCTGAAGCTAAAAACGGAAGTTTGTATAAATATTTCATCAAGTCCACCAATGGCTATGAAGCTGAAAAAGGAGATCCCTACGCTTCCCGATGGGAAACTCCTCCAAATACTGCATCGGTAGTCTGGGATATAGAAAATTCCTGGAATGATAAGGAATGGATGGAAAAGCGTCGCGATAATGCCCAAAAAAATAAGCCTGTTTCTGTTTATGAATTACACGTAGGTTCTTGGAAAAGAAAGCCGGAAGAAGATAACCGCTCATTGTCTTACCGGGAATTGGCTGAAGATTTACCGGCTTATCTTAATGAAATGGGCTTTACGCATGTTGAGTTTATGCCTGTAATGGAACATCCGTTCTTTGGCTCCTGGGGTTATCAGGTTACCGGATATTTTGCTCCATCTAGCAGGTTCGGGAGTCCGCAGGACTTTATGCATCTTGTAGAGTCCTTACACCAGGCAGGAATTGGAGTTATACTGGACTGGGTTCCCTCCCATTTCCCTTCAGATTTGCACGGATTGCACTATTTTGATGGAACTTTTTTGTATGAACATGCCGACCCGAGAAAAGGATTTCATCCGGACTGGCAAAGCTATATTTTTAACTACGGAAGAAATGAAGTTCGTTCCTTCCTCATAAGTAATGCTCTCTTTTGGTTGGAGAAATTTCACGCTGATGGATTAAGGGTAGATGCTGTAGCTTCTATGCTTTACCTGGATTACTCCCGTAAGGAGGGTGAGTGGGAAACTAATGAATTTGGCGGAAATGAAAATCTTGAAGCTATAAGTTTTCTAAAAGAATTTAACGAAGTTGTTTATGGTGAACATCCAGATATTATGACCATTGCTGAAGAATCTACAGCCTGGCCAATGGTTTCCAAACCAACTTATATTGGTGGCCTTGGATTTGGAATGAAATGGATGATGGGCTGGATGCATGATACCTTGAGTTATTTTCAGGAAGATCCAATTAATAGAAAATACCATCAAGATACGATTACCTTCAGTACAAATTATGCTTTTACTGAAAATTTCATGCTTCCCTTATCACACGACGAGGTTGTATATGGAAAACAGGCAATATGGAACAAAATGCCTGGGGATGACTGGAATAAATATGCCAATCTGAGAAGCCTTTATGCTTATATGTATGCCCACCCCGGAACAAAATTACTATTTATGGGTGCAGAATTTGCGCAAAAAACTGAATGGAACCACGATTCAAGTTTGGATTGGCATGAAACAGACCATGCTCCCAGCCGGCAAATCCAGGAGACTTTAAAATCACTAAATAAATTATACAAAGAAGAACCTGCTCTTTATGAAAAAGCTTTTGATAGTGATGGTTTTGAGTGGATAGATATAAAGGATGCGGAAAACAGTATTATCAGTTTTTTAAGAAAAGGTGAAAATGAGAAAGATAATGTAATGGTAGTTTGTAACTTAACTCCCGTACCAAGAGAAAATTACCGAATAGGAATACCGACTGAAGGAACATGGTATGAAATTTTAAATACCGATGATGAACAATTTGGTGGAAGCAATGTTGGAAATAAGGATGATATAGAAACAAAAGCGCTTCCTGCACACGGGAAAGATCATTCTATTGCCCTTACCTTACCTCCTATGGGGGTGATTTATCTGAAAAAGAAATAGAATACATTTTTATTTTGAATAAGAAACCTTCAGGAATTTATTTTCAGGAGGTTTTTTATTTGAAGGAAGAAGAAATTAGTAGCTGTCTTTTCAAAGAATAGTAGCGGACAGTTTAATTTTAGTGAACGCTATATTGCCCTTTGCCATATTAATGTTCACATGGAAAACCCATGACTAAAAAAGAGGGCAAATTTGCCCTCTTCTTTATTAAAATTAGAATTTAATAGATGCCATAATTAATTCCCATTAAAGAAAATCATCACACCAGCAACTATAATAAGAACTATAATGGATACCGCAATATCAACCCAACTATAACTATTCTTGTTATTTTTCTTTTCCTCTTCAGAAATAGTTTGATAAGTAAGATTATCTGTTTTTTCCTTTGCAGGAACGTTAGTCAGTAAACTTACTACAGTGATTAGAATAATACAGAAAAGGAAGAACCAGGCTGCAAAGGTGAGAAAATTTATATCTCCCAATAGAAACAGAAAGCCATCCGGATCCAGGGAATCTTTAAAAAGTTCTAGGACAATTCTTGCTGCTCCTACTATAAATCCTACTATTAATGTAATATAGGCTCCGGTAGCATTTATTCTTTTATAGAATATTCCCAGTAAGAAAACTGCTGTAATAGGAGGTGCAATATAAGACTGTACTTTTTGCAGGTACTCATAAAGCACTCCGGAAATATTTGCCATAATCGGAATCCAGATAATACCAATAATAACAATAAATACCGTCGCTATTTGTCCTGTTCTTACCAGCTTTTTCTCTGGAGTTTCGGGTCTTAATTTCTTGTAAATATCTACCGTAAATAAAGTAGAACAGGAATTAAATACTGAAGCCAGGGAACTCATTAAAGCAGCCAGTAATCCCGCAGCTACCAATCCGCGTAAACCGGAGGGCAATAAATTACTCATCAATACAGGGAAAGCTTCATCTGGGCTTTCCCAGTGCAATTCCCCGCGCATTTTTAACGTAAGCGCTATAATACCGGGAATTAAGAATAAGAAAACAGGAAGCAACTTCAGCAAAGCGCCAAAAATAGTTCCCCTTCTCCCCTCTTTGATATTTCTTGCGGTTAAAGCCCGCTGAACAATATATTGGTCAGTACACCAATACCAGATACCAACTATTGTACTGGTGATTAAAAGCGATGGCCATGGAAAATCCGGATCTGAGGCGGAACGCCACATATCCAGATATTGTGGGGTAACGGTTTCGGTCATGCTTTCCCATCCTCCCACTTCATTTAAACCAATAAAAGTTAAAGCTGCCGCTCCAAAAACCAGAATTATGGCCTGTAAGGTTTCCGTATAAACAACAGCACGCATTCCTCCCAGTACAGTATAAAGTCCGGTAAGGATAACTGTGGAAAGTGCGCCGGTCCAGAAGTCTATTCCCAACAACGCAGAAACCACAACCCCTCCGGCATAAATAGTTACCGAAATCTTTGTTAGCACATAAGCGATAATTGAAAAAACCGAAAGGATCCAGCGCGCACGGGCGTCAAACCTTTTTTCAAGGAATTCAGGCATGGTAAACACGCCACTCCTGGCATAAAAGGGCAAAAACACCCATCCCAGGATAAGTACCACCCAGGCCTGGATTTCATAAATTAGCATTGGCAGCTTATCTCCGGCTCCGGCTCCCGCCAAACCAACGACGTGCTCTGAACCTATGTTAGACGCGAAAATAGATGCTCCCACAACAAACCAGCCTACATTTCTTCCGGCTAAAAAATAATCCTCAGTGTTGGATTGTTTTTTATTTATAACCCATACTGCAATTCCTATAAGGATGAGAAAATAGATAGAAATAGCAATCCAGTCTAAAGTATCTAATGTTTGCATAATTATTTTGCTGAAAATTTAAAGCTGGTGTTGGAAGTATATTTTTCTCCTGGTTCCAAAACTACAGAAGGAAATCCTTCTTGGTTTGGAGAATCCGGGTAATGCTGTGTTTCAAGACAGAATCCTGTTCTTTTTCCATAAGTTCCACCTCCTTTTGCAGGTAAAGTACCATCAAGGAAATTTCCTGTGTAGAACTGTATTCCCGGCTCATCAGTATGAACTTCAAGATATCTTCCGCTCTCAGGATCATAAGCTGAAGCAGCAAAGCGCATCCCGCTTTCCTGCTCATTTAATACCCAGCAATGGTCATAACCAAGGCCTCTTTTTAATTGCTGATTTTCAGCTTCTATATTTTGTCCAACTATTTTTGGCTCCCGGAAATCAAATGGACTTCCCTCAACACTTTTTATCTCTCCTGTTGGAATTAGATTTTCAGTAACAGGAATAAATTTATCGGCATTTATTTCAACTTTATGATTCAGAATATCTTCGCTAAAGTTTCCGGAAAGGTTAAAATAAGAATGTTGTGTTAGATTTACAATCGTCTTTTTATCAGTCGTAGCCTCATATTTTACATCAAGAGAATTGTTCTCATTCAGCGTATAGGTGACTATGGTTTCCAGTTTGCCCGGATAACCCTGCTCCATGTCTTCACTGGTGTAACTCATTTTTAGCGAATTTTCCCCTTCTACAGGAGTCGCTGTCCATACCACTTTATCAAAACCTTTTTCCCCACCATGTAATGAATTTTCTCCGTCGTTCTGCGGAAGGGAATATTGCTCCCCATCAAGAGAAAATTTTCCCTGGGCAATCCGATTTCCGTAGCGGCCAATAAGGGCCCCGAAGTAAGGATTATCTTTGGTATATTGTTCAAGGGAGTCAAAACCTAAAACCACATCCTGATATTCCCCATTTTTATCGGGTGCTGTAAGGCTGGTAATTCTTCCGCCATAGGTGATAATTTTTACCTCCATACCATTATTATTGGTAAGGGTGTACATTTCCACATTTTCACCATTGGGAGTGGTTCCGTAATCAGATTTATCAATCACAGTTTCGTTATTTTGAGCAGTTTCTTCTGCAGGTTTATTTTCATCTTTTTTGTTATTTTTGCATTGTACAAGACACAACGCAAGTCCAACAAGGGCAAGCCCATAAAGACTTAATTTAATTTTCTTCATAAGTTTGGTTTTAGTGATTTAATTACAAGCCGTGCTGAAACAAGTGATAATAAGCCTCATTGGCATTAAGCTGATCTTTAAAGTCTCTAACCCTCGTTCTTTCGTCTATCACCAGCAGTTCTATCCCTGCAATATCTGCAAAATCTTCCAGATATTCTGTAGTCAAAGCCTGGGTATATACTGTATGGTGGGCACCACCGGCCAGAATCCAAGAAGTAGCCGCGATATCAAGATCTGGCTTGGCATCCCAAAGCACCCTGGCAACAGGTAGATTAGGCAAAGCTTCAGGTTTTACGGCTTCCACTTCATTTACAATCAGGCGGAAACGGTTGCCCATATCCACTAAAGAAGCATTAAGCGCAGGACCTTCGGGAGAATTAAAAACTAATCTCACAGGGTCTTCCTTTCCTCCAATGCCCAGTGGATGAATTTCACAATCTGGCTTTCCATCGGCAATACTCGGGCAAATTTCCAGCATATGTGAGCCGATAACATAAGATTTTTCAGGTGTAAAATGGTAGGTGTAATCTTCCATAAACGATGTTCCGCCTTCCAGCCCCTGCGTCATTACTTTCATAGCTCTAAGCATGGCAGCGGTTTTCCAGTCTCCTTCAGCTCCAAATCCGTAGCCATCGGCCATAAGCCGTTGTACGGCGATTCCAGGCAACTGCTTCAGCTTTCCGAGATTTTCAAAAGTATCTGTAAAGGCTTTAAAACCTCCTTTTTCTAAAAATGAGCGTAAACCCAGTTCAATTTTAGCGGCATCCACTAAAGAACTTCTTTTCTCTCCTCCTTCTTTTAATTTATCTGAAAGATTATAAGAAGATTCATATTCCTCCAGCAGTTTATTTACTTCTGCTTCAGAAACTTTTTCTATGTGTTCCACTACTTCCGAAGAATCATAACCGTTAACAGAAACTCCAAACCTGATCTGGGCTTCCACCTTGTCTCCATCAGTCACCGCAACTTCCCTCATGTTATCACCAATACGGGCAACTTTAAGGTTTTGAAGTTCATCCCAGCCCAATACAACCCTGGACCAGATTCCCAGTTTTTTCTGAACACGATCAGATTTCCAATGGCCAACCACAACTTTACGTTTTTTACGCATCCTGCTCATCATAAACCCAAACTCCCGGTCTCCATGCGCCGACTGGTTTAAATTCATGAAATCCATATCTATGTCATTCCATGGAATTTCCGCATTGAACTGCGTATGCAGGTGACAGATAGGTTTCTTAAGAATACTCAGGCCGCGAATCCACATTTTGGCAGGAGAAAAAGTATGCATCCAGGTAATGATACCGATACAATTTTTATCGGTATTTGCTTCCAGACATAAATCGGTTATTTCTGAAGGACTCTTTACAGTTTCCTTATGAATAATTTTAAGAGGACTATGTTTGGAAGAATTTAAACTATCTACGATTTCCTTTGAATTTTTGGTAACCTGGTTCAGGGTTTCTTCACCGTATAAACTCTGGCTTCCAGTAACAAACCAGATTTGTTTTTTTGCAACGTCTGTCATTTTTGTAATTATGGGTTAATATCAATTCTGTCCGTAATAGGCATCCTTGCCATGCTTACGTTCATAATGTTTTTTTATTAATGAATCTTTTAATCTTGGAGCTTCAGGATTTATCTGAAGGGTGAGAAATGCCATTCTGGCTACCTCTTCCAAAACTTTGCTGTTATAAACTGCTTTAGCAGCATTTTTCCCCCAGGAAAAGGGACCGTGATTTCCCAGCAGTACCATTTGCACTTCTTCATAAGAAATATTTTTGTCTTTAAAACAGTCAAGAATCTGGATTCCTGTGTTATGCTCGTAATTTCCCGAAATCAGGTCATCACGCATAGGAGGCGCACACGGGATATCTGCGGTTAAATGATCGGCATGGGTGGTACCGAAAATAGGAATATCCTTTTGCGCCTGTGCCCAAGCTACAGAATACGTGGCATGGGTGTGCGCGATACCTCCAATATTTTGCCAGTTCTTATACATAAAAGCATGGGTTTTGGTATCTGAAGATGGTCTCATCTCCCCTTCAATTACATTATTATCAAAATCCATAATAACGATATCTTCAGGTTTCAGCTCCTCGTAAGGCACTCCACTGGGCTTTATAGCAAACACTCCTTTTTCCCGGTCTACCGCACTCACATTTCCGAAGGTGTAGATTACCAGGTCAAGAGCATCAAGCTGCATATTGGCCTCATAACATTCCTGTTTTAAATTTTTATAGCTGGAACTCATTCTCTTTAGATCTTTGTTTTACTTTATTTTCTTCAAAGGCACTTAATTCCTTATAAGCTTCCATTTGTTTTTGATATTCTGAAACCTTAGCTTCTTCAGGGAAATATTCGGCTTCAAAATCACTTCCCAAGTGTTTACTGGCTTCAATCACATCAGGATAAATTCCTGCGGCTACTGAAGCATAGATCGCCGCCCCAAGAGCCGGAGCCTCATCAGATTTTGCTACTTTAATCGGCATATTCATAACGTTGGCTAACGTTTGCATAATAAATGGTGATTTTCGTGCAACTCCTCCAATCCCAATTACACTATTAATTTTAACCCCTTCCTGCTGAAAACGATCTGCGATCTCTTTGGAACCAAAACAGATGGCATTTACCAGTGCATTAAAAATATGAGGTGCTTTGGAACCAAGCGAAAGATTAGAAATGGCACTTTTGAGTTCCTGATTGGCATCGGGCGTTCTTCTCCCGTTAATCCAGTCCAGCGCAACCGGAAGACTTTCCGAAATTTCTATTTTTTCAGCTGCTGCAGAAAGTTCTTTAATAAAGTTGCTTTCAACCTCAGCTTTTAGCTTCTCTTTTTGTTCCGAAGAAAGTATATCTGAATTTAAAACCAGATTTTCTACAGGCCAGGAAAGTACATCTTTAAACCAGGCCAGCAAATCTCCAAATGCCGATTGTCCCGCTTCAAGACCAATAAAGCCAGGAATCACAGAGCCGTCCACCTGTCCGCATATTCCACGTACTGTTTTTTCAGCAACAACATCTTTTGAGGAAACAATGATATCACAAGTAGAAGTTCCCATTACCCGCACCAGAGTATGCTCATCTATCTTTGCGCCAACTGCACCGGAATGCGCATCAAAAGTTCCCACGGCAACCACACAATCTGTGGTTAAACCAAGTTTTTCTGCCCATTCTTTACTGATATTCCCTGCCACTTCATCTGAGGTATAGGTTTTGTTATAAAGCCTGCTGCGCAAATCTCCCAAATAAGGATCCAAACGATTCAGGAAATCTTCTGAAGGCAAACCACCCCAGCTCTCATGCCACATTGCTTTATGTCCCGCAGCACAACGGCTGCGTTTAAAATCTGCAAGATTTGTTGTATCTTCAATAAGAAGATAAGTCATCAGATCACAATGCTCCATCCAGGTGTATGCCGAATTTTTCACATTTTCGTCCTCCCGAATGATGTGTGCAATCTTCGCCCAAAACCATTCCGAAGAATAAATTCCTCCTTCGTATTTGGTGAAATTTTCACCTCCCCAGTTTTCAGCCAGGTTATTAATCTCATTGGCCTCATTAATTGCCGTATGATCTTTCCATAAAACCATCATGGCATTAGGATTATCTTCAAAACCTTTTTCCAGCGCCAAAGGGGTTCCATCTTTGGTCACAGGAACAGGAGAAGAACCTGTGGTATCTATACAAATACCTTTTACTGACTCTCCCGCTACTCTGCTTTTTTTGATAACTCCTTTTATGGTTTTTTCAAGACCTTCAATATGATCCAGTGGATGCTGCCGAAATCGGTTTCGGGAAGCATCACAGTAAAGCTGTTTTTTCCACCGCGGATACCAGTAAACTTCAGAAGCCAGTTCTTCTCCATTTTTAGTATCAAGTAGAACAGCCCGCACCGAATCTGTTCCGTAATCTAGTCCTATCACATATGTATTCATCCTTTTATCTTTATCTTGTAAACAAATATATAAGTTTTAAATTAACAAGTGTAATTAAAACACTTATATATAAAAAATAATCTTAATCTTTGCCATACGAAAAGTTAAAAGATTATTTATGATCCATAATTACGATTCTGAAGATAAAGCACTACTCGCTGTAGATTGCATCATTTTTGGATTCGATCAGGAAGAGTTAAAAATTCTTCTTGTGAAAAGAGATTTTGAACCCGAAAAAGGAATGTGGTCGCTCATGGGTGGTTTTTTAAAAAGAAGCGAAAACCTGGATGAAGCTGCCGAAAGAATTCTTCTTCATTTAACAGGAATAAATAATGTATACCTGGAACAACTGCACAGTTACAGTAAAATAGATCGTGACCCCGTTGAACGAACTGTTTCCGTAGCTTATTTTGCTTTAATAAATATAGAAGAACATAATAAAGAACTTATCAAACAGTATAGTGCCCAGTGGTTTAATATTTCAAATGCCCCAGGATTAATTTTTGACCATGAAATGATGGTTAAAAAAGCCATCAGCAGGCTTCGTTACAGGACTTCTACAGTACCTATTGGCTTTGAACTTTTGCCTCAAAAATTTACTATGCGACAACTACAAAAGATGTATGAGGCTATTTTAGGAGAGAAACTGGATAAAAGAAATTTTATCAACAAAATCAATAGCCTTGATATTCTCAGGAAGCTTGACGAGAAAGATATGGAATCTTCCAAAAAAGGATCTTTTCTCTATACTTTTGATGAACAAAAATATAAGCGTAAAGCCGCTGATGGTTTTTCCTTCAAGCTTTAATATAAATTTCAACAAAAAAAACAGCCCGGCATATGCCGGGCTGTTCCTTAATTAAAATATAAGAATTAGCCTAAATTTATAATTTTCAAAAAATTGTTTTCCTTGGTGCTGATTTCAATAGTATATTCTCCAACAGGAACATTTTTAAAATCAATAGTTTTTGTTACTACTATACCTTTACCTTCTGCGGTTGCGATCAATTCTCCTAAAGAATTATAGACTTTAACCTTAGCTGCTCCTTCTGTAGGATTGGTTAGAGACAATAATACCTGCTTATTATTTATTCTAAAGCTTGGTTTAAAAGTAATTGCTGAAGACTTATCCTCTACATGAATACCAGCTTCATCCTTTTTTATCACTTTAGTATGAATGTGATATTCGTTTTCAAACTGAAGATAATAAGTACCTTGTGGTGCATCAGAAAGATCCAATGCTTTTGTGTAGGCATTTTTAGCAATAAGACCATCTCTAAACAGCATTTTTCCCTGCTCATCCAGTAATGATAGTGTTGCCCCCTCAACAGGATTTCTCAATTCTATAAGAATGGTTTTTTCTTTTACTTTAACAGCCAGGTCGGCTGCTTTAACGTTAAAACTAATTCCGATTAATAGAATAAAAGATAATAGTCTAAATACATTTTTCATAATTTTAGTTTTAATTGTTAATAATGTTAATTCATTAATAATTACTAAAACAAATATAGATCTCATTTTACATTCTAATAAATGCTTAATATGCATAAATATGTTCTGAATTGACTTTATTAAAATATTTATATATTACAAATAGTTTAAATAACACATATTAAATAAAATTAAACCTAAATATTGTATAATATCATAATTACATTATATTCATAAAAAATACATTTATGCCTAAATTATCTAAACCGGCCTTTGAAAAAGTAGAACCCGCTTTCGGCAGTTCTATTACCTATAAAACCTACAATCAAAATCATCAGAATAATAGCAACAGTTTCTGGCATTATCACCCGGAAATTGAACTGGTATACGTAAACGGAGGTTCAGGAAAAAGGCAAATTGGAAGTCATCTTTCTTACTACCGTAACGGAGATCTTATCCTTATTGGTCCTCACCTGCCCCATTGTGGCTTTACCGATGGCCTTACAGCGTATGAAGCCGAAACCGTTATTCAGCTTAAACAGGATTTTCTTGGAAAAGGCTTTTTTGAAACTCCTGAAATGAAAGGAATCAAATCACTTATTGACCGTGCTCGTAAGGGTATTGTTTTCCATGGGGCAACAAAACGGACTATAGGCAAGAAAATTGAAGGTTTAAAAGGATTAAATGCCTATTACAGGCTTCTAGGCCTTCTGGATATTCTAAAAATGCTTGAAGAAGCTGAAAATTATACAGTTTTAAATGCTCATGGTTTTTTATTGGAGGCTGAACTTCAGGACAATGACCGCATAAACGTGGTATTTAATTTTGTTAAACAGGAGTACAGGCGTTCTATTGGCCTTGAAGAAATTTCAGCTAAGGTTAGCATGACTGTTCCTGCTTTTTGCCGCTACTTTAAAAGGATTACAGGTAAGACCTTTACACAGTTTGTAAATGAGTACCGGTTGGTGCATGCCGCAAAACTCCTGCATGAAAAACAAATGAGTATAACTGATGTTTGCTTTGAAAGTGGCTTTAATAACTTCAGCCATTTTAATAAACAATTCAAGAAATTTACGGGTAAATCCCCGTCCTCCTATCGTACCGAATTGAAATATACAGTAACTTCTTAAATAAAAAAGCCCGCTTATACAGCGGGCTTTAAATAATTAATTAAGAGGATTTCTAGCTTTCGTGCATAAATCGTTGTTTCTCCAACAATTCTTCTTCACTTTCAACGTGCTCATCATCGGGTACGCAACAGTCAACAGGACAAACTGCCGCACATTGTGGTTCTTCGTGAAAACCTTTACATTCTGTACATTTATCTGGTACAATATAATAAATTTCATCACTTACAGGTTCCTGCGCCTCTTCAGCATTGGCTGATTTTCCATTTGGCAGAACCACATCTCCTTCAAGATCGGTTCCATCAGCATACCTCCAGTCATCAGCTCCTTCGTAAATTGCGGTGTTTGGGCATTCCGGCTCACAGGCACCACAATTTATACACTCATCTGTTATTACAATTGCCATAGCTCTTTTTATTTGAAAATTATCACCTCAAATCAAAACTCAACAGCTTTTAAGGAAATCAATAGTTTTTCCCAACTGTAAATTTTAATTTCGCGCTACAAATTTAACGTCAATCGTATTCATAACCAAATAAGGCAATGAGAATCCACGAACGAAAATCATATTTTGCAAAACTTGGAAAATTCATGGGGCAATTCAGTAATTCTTCTGAAGAAAACTTAGAAAAGCCATTAGAAAATAAAGAATTATTCAAAAGAATGAATGAAAAGATTGATTCCGCCGTACATTATAACGGCTGGTTTAACCGCGAAAGTGTGATATTTGCTTTTCAGCAGTGGAGTAAGGCACTAAGTGAGGAGAAGATTGAAAAATGGATTTCGCAATATGATTTTAATAAATTTTCTACCCCCAAAACAGTAGCTGTGATAATGGCGGGAAATATCCCCCTGGTAGGATTTCACGATTTTATATCTGTTCTTATGGCTGGTCATAAAGTACTGGTAAAACCTTCAGGAAACGATAAACAGTTACTGCCGGTATTAGCTGAATATCTATTTTTTCTAAATCCGGAATTCAAAAATTTCATTCAGTTTACTGAAGATAAATTGCAAAATTTTGATGCTGTTATAGCTACCGGAAGTAATAACACTTCCCGTTATTTTGAATACTATTTCAGAAATAAGAAAAGCATTATCCGTAAAAACCGGAATTCCGTAGCCGTATTAACAGGAAAAGAAAGTAAGGAACAACTGGAAGCGCTAAGTAATGATATCTTTAGGTACTATGGACTCGGCTGCCGGAATGTTTCAAAAATCTATGTTCCTGAAAATTATGATTTTGATAAATTTTTCCAGGCCATGTACCAATGGAGAGAGACTATCAATCATGCGAAGTATTCCAATAATTACGATTATAATAAAGCGGTTTACCTTATGAGTGAATTTAAGCTTCTGGAAAATGGATTTTTAATACTGAAAGAGGATAAAAGTTTTGGCTCCCCCATCGCATCTCTTTTTTACGAAAGATATTCCTCTGAAGAAGAGCTTCAGAAAAAACTTCAGCAGGATGAAGAAAAAATCCAGTGCGTGGTGGCAAGCGAATTTATGGAAAATGAAATATTGTTTGGTAAAACACAACAACCTGAATTATGGGATTATGCCGATAATGTAGATACCATATCTTTTCTGCTGAATCTTGACTGATAACGGGTATTATATAATAGTAATTCCCTTTAAAATTTAGCATCTTTGCCATACATGATTAACCGGTTCTTTTATGAAAAAACATAATTTTAGTGCAGGTCCCTGCATTCTCCCTGAGGAAGTTTTCCAACAGGCTTCTCAGGCTATTCTCGATTTTGATAATTCTGGATTATCTATACTGGAAATTTCCCATCGCAGCACTGCTTTTGTAAATGTGATGGAAGAAGCCAGAGAACTGGCTCTGGAACTGCTTAACCTTCAGAATAAAGGCTATAAAGCACTATTCCTTCACGGTGGCGCCAGTATGCAATTTCTTATGACAGCCTATAACCTTCTGAACAAAAAAGCAGTCTATTTGAATACAGGAACCTGGTCTTCCAAAGCAATAAAAGAAGCAAAACTCTTTGGAGAGGTAATCGAGGTAGCTTCTTCTAAAGATAAAAATTTCAGCTACATCCCAAAAGATTATTCCGTTAATGAAGATGTGGATTATTTTCATTGCACCAGTAACAACACCATCTTTGGTACCCAGATAAAAAGTTTCCCTAAGGTTTCAGTTCCCATGATCTGCGATATGAGTAGTGATATTTTTTCAAGAGAATTGGACTTTTCTCAATTTGATGTTATTTACGCAGGGGCTCAAAAAAATATGGGTCCTGCAGGGGCTACCCTGGTGGCGATAAAAGAAGAAGTTTTGGGCAGGATGGAACGCGATATTCCCTCTATGATGGATTATAAAGTACATATAGAAAAAGAGAGTATGTTCAATACTCCGCCGGTATATGCTGTGTATGTTTCACTGCTTACCCTGCGATGGATAAAAGCGAACGGAGGCATCAAAGCTATGGAGCGGAAAAATAGCGAAAAAGCCGGGCTCATATATAATGAAATAGACCGGAATCCTCTGTTTAAAGGATTTGCTGCCGTTGAAGATCGTTCTGCCATGAATGCCACTTTTAATCTTACAGATGAAAGTAAACAAGAAATCTTTGATAAAATGTGGAAAAAAGCTAATGTAAACGGCCTTAGCGGACATCGAAGTGTTGGCGGCTACAGAGCTTCAATGTATAATGCACTTTCTCTTGAAAGTGTACAAGTGGTTGTGGATGTAATGCAGGAACTGGAGAAAAAAGCCTGACAGAGAATATTCAGCAAAAAAGACAATATGAAGGTATTAGCAATTAATGGTATTTCGGAAAAAGGTGTGCAGATTTTTAAAAAGGCTGGTTTTGAAGTACTGAATAAAAAAGTAGCCAGTGAGCAACTTCCGGATTTTATTAATCAAAATCAGGTTGTTGCAATTATAACAGGTAGTAACACGGTAATTGGAAAAGACTTTATTGATGCCTGCCCGGGACTTAAAATAATTGGCCGTGGCGGTAGCGGTTTCAGCAATATTGATTTAAAATATGCGCAGAATAAAGATGTTACGGTTGTAAACACTCCTTTTGCTTCTGTCACTGCTGTGGCCGAACTTGTTTTTGCCCATCTCTTTAGCGGAATCCGATTTCTACATGACGCCAATAGGAATATGCCACTGGAAGGTGATATGAGATTTAAAGATTTGAGGAAATCCTATGCAGGCGGCAGGGAGTTAAGAGGAAAAACATTAGGAATTATTGGTTTTGGGAAAATTGGCCAGGAAGTGGCAAAAGTTGCTCTTGGACTGGGAATGAAAGTGATTGCAAGTGATGAGACTGTACGTGAAGAAAATATTCAACTTGAATTTTTTGGCCATCAAAATATTAGTATTCCCGTTAAAACAGAACCATTACATCAGGTTATAAGGCAATCTGATTTTATCACACTTCATATTTCTGCCCAAAAACAAAAAGAACCTCTCATAGGTGAAGTAGAAATTAATGCCATGAAAGACGGTGCAGGTATTATTAACACCTCCCGGGGAGGAATAATAGATGAGGATGCATTGCTGGAAGCCCTCGAAAAAGGAAAACTTGCCTTTGCAGGCCTGGATGCTTTTAAAAATGAACCTTCACCGGGAATCAAACTTCTAATGAATGAAAAGGTTTCTTTAAGCCCCCGTACTGGTGGCATAACAATAGAAACCCGGGAAAGGATAAATGTGGAGTTGGCTGAAAAGATAACTGCTATACTTCAGGATGAAATATAAATACAGTAAATATGGGGTACGATAGAAATTTTAGATCCACCTCGATTCTTGTAATATTTCTTTAACGGTATTTTTATACAGAAAGGTCTAAATTAAAGTCTCATTATAAAATCTTAATATGGCTTCAATACTTGATATTTTAAATACCACTACAGGAGAGCAGCTTATTGGTAAAATAACTGAAACTACAGGCGTGGAGAAAGAAAAAGCTGTAACAGCCCTTGGAATGACAATGCCTATAATACTGGGGATTTTAAAGAACAGTTCTGAAGATCCTAAAAAGGTAGAAAAACTCAATAAAGCTTTAGATACTGATAAACACGACGGTCAGCTTCTAAACAGCCTCAAGAATTCTGAAACAGAGAAATTAAGCGAAGAAGGAGAAAAAATTCTACATCATTTGATGGGAAACAAAAGAGGAAATATAGAGAGCTTTTTAGCTTCTACCCTCCATCTTCATAAAGAAGACGTTGGAAAAATTTTTAGTTTAGCTACTCCAGTAATCATGAACTTGCTTGGCAGCCAAAAACGGAAAGACAAAGTAAAAGCTTCAGGATTATCGGGATTAATAGGTTCTGTATTAGGATCAAGTGCTGCACACGAATCTTCTTTCGTAGAAAGTTTATCAAATAGGGATGAAGATGCTAACGTTATAGATGATGTAAGAGGAATGGTCATTGGTGGCGGCAAAGGCGGAAAAAAAGGTGATAGTGTTCTAAAAGGATTTACCGGGGGAAAATAAAAAGGAACAGTTTTTGAAAAGCAATTTTAAAATAAATCAATGAAAAATTTTATTTATATTTTTTTGCTGGCTGTATTTATATATAGTTGTGGCGGGAACAGGAGCCTCCGATCTGATCGGGTGGCGAATGCTGAAAATGACACGGTTCGTATTGCAAATGACAGCCTTGAATACGAAATTATAATTATTGAGCCAGGCTTTAATCTCTTTATAAATTCCATAGCAAAACCTGAAGGATATTATTCCCAACAATACCTGGAAACAAAAAACAGCCAGCTGGTAACTGAATATAATAGCCGCGTGCGCCAACCTCAACGATACAACCCGAGTTTATACGTAAATGAGATCAATTATGAGCGACAGATAGATTACGGATATGAGGTGAATTATCTTCTTTATAATTACTTTGTGTATTTCAGTCGGCAATATAATCAGCGATTTATAGTACCCACAAGGATTTAAAAGTTTTAAACTGCCAGCATAAGATTATTAATATAATTCCTACAATAAATTTTGAACTCTGAATTTCACTAATTTCTCCCCCTTCTTCTTTTTCTTTTTAAATGAAGAAATAAAAGAATGCATGTAATAATAGCTGCAACAGCGATAGCTATTAGAAAAAAATGAAAAAATGTTAACTGTAAATGCATTTTGTAAGGCCGGTTGATTAGCGGAAAATTAACACATAATATTTATAAGAAAAATCCTACAGATTTAAATTAATAAATATTTATAAAAATATTAAAGTGATTTAGCATAATTTAACCTATATCCGTTAAAAAATAATTCATTAACAATTTTTAAGGATATATTTTTTACAATCTGGCTTTTAAATACTTTTTGATATTTATCTAAATGAGAGGTAGCACTCCCCAAATATGCTACCCCTCCAAAATTCTGCCTTCATCAGGCAAAAATATATCAAGTGTTTTTGACATTATATAATTAACATTATCCAGCGAGTAAAAAATTATCTCTTCTGCAAATTATAGTTAAAGCATAATTAGTCTACAATATTGAGAACTGCAATATTCCAAAATTATATAAGAAGGCTTTGATACAAAAGCAATAAAAAATAACCCTTCAGTTCCCGTTCCCGGTATAAGAAAAATAGCTAATTTCTTCATCATGCATTAAAGTTTGCAGGCAACATAAATTTCCCTCTTTCTCAATTTCTATCTGGTTTTTAATATATTCGCAACATGAAAAAACTGAAAACGCGATGGGGAATAAATTCTAACTGGCAGATTCTAGTGATTCTTCTGGTTTTTGCAGTTACTGGTTCTACTTCTATGAAACTTGCCGGTCCTCTAGTGGAATTCATTGGACTTTATCCTGAATCCTCACATTGGTTTGTTTACTGGACCTTACGAATATTGCTAATATTCCCTATTTACCAGGTACTTTTAATATCATTTGGATGGTTGTTTGGACAATTCCGGTTCTTTTGGGCATTTGAAAAAAAGATGCTTAACCGGATGGGGATGGGAAAATTACTGAAATTATAATTTGAAGGATTTAAGGAACATATTTATTATATGTACAGCTTTTCTCATAATGCTGCCTTCAATAGCAGGTTTTACTCATACTTTTCTAGGCCATGAGCATGAGCTTTGCGATCATTATGCTACCAGCCATTATCATGCAAAACCATTAGATTGTAAATTATACAAGTTTCACAAAACACCGGCCTTACAAATCGGGTTCTTACGTTTTGAGCCGGTGGAAATTTCTGTTCAGGAAAAACAAATTTTCAGTTTCTACTATTTTTTAGATGATTATCAAAGCCTTGGCTTTGTATTGCGGGGGCCGCCCTATTCAGCCTAGGTCCGCTTAATCTTCTTCTTAAGAAGAATAAATAAATCATTTAATAAATTCAAATGAAAGTTAATATTATACTTGTACTGCTTTTGGCAGTCACTCCTCATATATATGCACAAAATGAGCTTTCCGGCTCTGTAATGGATGCCGAAACGGGGGAACCCGTATTTAGTGCTAACGTGTATTTTCCACAACTTGATAAAGGCACTGTAACAGACCTTGATGGAAATTTTACTTTTAAAAATCTTCCGGAAGGAAATTATAATCTTCTTATTTCTTCAATTGGATACAGCTCTTTTTCACGAGACATCCGGATTCCTTCTGAAGCACTGGAATTTCAGATATCACCTTCTGCCATAGAGATGGAAGAAGTTATTATTTCTACACCATTCCATCAGCTTCAGAGCGAGAACGTAATGAAAGTAGAGCGAGAAAGCGTTTCTGAATTAAATCGTAAAGGAGCAGTAACATTAGCTGATGGAATAACCCAAATTGCCGGAGTGGAGAGCCTTACCACGGGAGTTGGGATTGGAAAACCGGTTATTAGAGGTCTTAGCTCCAACCGGGTGCTTGTTTATACTCAGGGAGTGAGGCTTGAAAATCAGCAGTACGGAGACGAACATGGTTTGGGCATTAGTTCAAAAGGTATAGGCAGCGTGGAAGTTATAAAAGGTCCTGCCTCCCTGCTCTATGGAAGCGATGCCATTGGTGGCGTTCTTTACCTTAATCCTGAGTCTTATGCTTCAGCAAATAATACACAGGCTGAATTTAGTGGTGATTACTTTAGTAACACCCTGGGCTATCAGGGAAGTGCAATGGCTAAAACATCGGGTGAAAAACTTAAATTTCTGGCACGTGGAAGTTATGCCGCTCATAGCGATTATGAAACGGGTGATGGCCAAAGGGTAACCAATACCCGTTTTAATGAAAAAGACCTTAAAGCCGGAATAGGATATCAGGACTCAAAATATAAAGCCGATTTAAGGTATAACTACAACAGGTCTAATATTGGTATTCCTGAGGAAATTGGTGTTCAAAATACTGATAAAGAACTGCATCTTCTCCCTTACCAGGAAATCGACAATCATATAGTGAGCCTTGAAAACAGGCTGTTTTTGCCAAATTCCAGTCTGGATCTGAAAGTCGGCTACCAGTTTAATAACAGGAAAGAATTTGAAGACCATCATCATGACGAAGAAGGTCATGATGAGGAGGAAGAGCACCAGGAGCATGAAGAAGAACTGCCGGGAGAGCATCCCGCCCTGGAGATGCACCTGGAAACCCTAAGTTATAATTTGAAGTATAACCTTCCTGAAACAGGCAATTTTGAAACTATATTTGGTGTACAGGGAATGCACCAGACCAATTCAAATTTTGGTGAAGAAATATTAATTCCTGATGCTGAAACAGTAGATTTTGGAATTTTTGGTACCACTCATTACCATCTTGAAAATTGGGATTTTCAGGGAGGAATCCGGTATGACAAAAGAAGCCTTAAAAGTATTTCTTATGAATCTGCAGAAGGAACTGCCACAGGATTGGACAGGAACTTCAACAGCCTGAATGGTGCATTTGGAATTAAATATCAGCCTTTAAAAAAGTTTGCAGTCAGACTCAATCTGGCCAGTGGATTTCGTGCTCCAAATTTAGCTGAATTAACCTCTAATGGAACGCATAATGGTGCAAACCGCTACGAAGTAGGAAATGCAAGTTTAAGCAACGAACAGAACTTCCAGGTGGACCTTTCACTGGAATGGCGCAACAGGCATTTTGAAGCTTTTGCTAATGCTTTTCACAATTCTATTAACGATTATATATTTATTAGCCCCTCTGAAGATGTTATAGATGGAGAGCAGGTTTTCTATTACTTTCAGGATAATGCAAATCTTTACGGAGGAGAACTGGGATTTCACCTCCACCCCCATCCATTAGACTGGCTGCATTTTGAAAGCAGTTTTGAAACAGTAACCGGTAAACTTTCCAGTGACGAATACCTGCCTCTTATTCCGGCAAACTCCCTTACCAATACCTTTCGTGTAGAGTTTGAAGAGGAAGGATTTTTCCAGAATAAATATGCTTTCCTGAGATTGAGAAGCGTTTTTGACAAGAAAAATATTAATATTTTTGAATCTGAAACTGAAGGTTACAACCTGCTTGGAGCAGGTTTTGGAGGAAAAGTGAATCTGGGAGGTTCTATGGTAGAAATAAATATTAGCGGAAATAACCTGCTTAATAAAGATTATATTTCACACCTTTCCCGTCTTAAACAGGATAACATCTCCAATATTGGCAGAAATATAATGGTTTCGCTCCTCTGGAATATATAATCCGGTAATAAAACAAAAAAGCTGCCTAAAGACATACAGGCAGCTTTTTCAACTTAACTAATTAAATCAACCTTTAATATTTAATAACTTTCAACCTCAATAATTCGTGGTTGAGGAGTTTTATTTTTCTTCCAGACAAAATTGTACAGATACATTAATGTAAATGTTGGAATAATATCTGTGCCCGGTAAAATCTCTTCAAGAAATACAAGTACAGATGCTATTTTACCATTTTTTCCGGGATACATCCTGCGCATTTTATTTGCTGCGTATGGTGCCCAGATTAAATCCAGGAATGGACCTATAAGCGGAATAGCCATTGTTATCATACCTACTGCATCGTAAATAAGTCCTTTTATCAATAATCTTTTATATGGAAAGTTCATCTTTTAGGTTTCTGTTATTGAAACAAATAAGATGCCAGAATTTTATCGCAGATCAGAACTAATTAGTTTTAAAAATTCAGACCGGGTTTCAATTTTTTCAAACTGGCCACGAAATCCTGAAGTGGTAGTCACACTGTTCTGTTTTTGTACCCCCCTCATCATCATACACATATGCTGCGCTTCAATTACCACTGCCACTCCCTGGGGTTTTAAAACTTTATTTAAACATTCCAGAATATCATGTGTTAATCGTTCCTGTACCTGTAATCTACGTGCAAAAACATCTACCAACCTGGGAAGTTTGCTCAATCCTATAATTCTTCCATTGGGGATATACGCAACATGTGCTTTTCCGAAAAATGGCAGCATATGATGTTCACAAAGTGAATAAATTTCAATATCCTTTACTACAACCATTTCATCATAGCTTTCAGTGAATAAGGCATCGGTAAGGATTTTTTCAGCATCCATATTATACCCCTGCGTAAGGAATTGCATCGCTTTAGCAGCTCTTTCAGGGGTTTTTACAATTCCCTCGCGCTGCGGGTCTTCCTCCACCTCTTCTAGTACTTGTTTAAAGTTATTCCTGAGCTTTTCGGTGACATTTATGTCATATTCTTCAAAATACCGGTAAGACATTAGCGATTATTTTTTTAGTTTTTCTGAAAAAAGTTCCTTCAGTTTTTTGATTTTAGGATCTATAATGAACTGGCAATATGGTTGTTGCCTGTGTTCATTATAAAAATCCTGATGTTCCTCTTCCGCAGTATAAAATGGCGAGGCTTCAGTAACTTCAGTAACAATGGGATTACTAAAAAATTTCTCTTCTTCCATAGTTTTTATAAGCCTTTCTGCCACTTCTTTTTGTTCTTCTGAAGTGTAAAATATAGCACTTCTATACTGGGTTCCAACATCATTTTGCTGGCGGTTAAGTGTGGTGGGATCATGAGTTGCAAAAAAAACCAGAAGTAATTCTTCAAAAGAAATCCGTTTCGAATCGAATAATATCTTAATAGATTCGGCATGTCCCGTTCTTCCGGTAATAATTTCCCTGTAAGCCGGATTTTTAATATTTCCGCCTGTAAATCCGGAAATTACCTCTGCTACTCCATCTAAACGTTGAAAAACTGCTTCAGTACACCAGAAACATCCTCCTGCTAAAATTGCAGTATCTAAATTCTTCTTTTCCATTTCTAAACAATAATTTTATTCATCTAAAATAATTGATTCTTAATCAACCATACCGGGATTTTCTATTAATTATATCAATTCCGTAATAGTCACCAAACCCGGCTCTGTAATTTCAACTTTTCCATCTTAAATTCAGATCATATTTGCCGGGCATATTTAGGAACTTAATATTGCCGGTTACTTACAATTTGGGTATTTTTCCGGACTCAATGAAAAACAAATGATTTTAGCTGATAATATTCATAAATTTTATGGAGATCTTCATGTTCTAAAAGGAGTGAATCTTCATATTAAAAAAGGAGAAATTGTTTCCATAGTAGGTGCCTCCGGTGCGGGAAAAACAACATTGCTCCAGATACTGGGCACCCTGGACCGGCCGGAGAAAGGCAATGATTCAGGTTTAACTATAAACAATTTTGAAATTGAACACTTATCTTCCAGGGAACTATCCCGGTTTCGTAATAAGCATATCGGCTTTATTTTTCAATTCCATCAGCTTCTTCCTGAATTTACAGCCCTGGAGAATATTTGTATTCCTGCTTTCATTCAGAACCAACCCAAGGCAGCAGCTGAAAATCGTGCACACCAGCTCTTAGAATTTCTGGGGCTGGAGCATAGAGCCAGCCATAAACCCGCCGAATTAAGTGGTGGTGAGCAACAGCGTATTGCTGTGGCACGGGCATTAATTAATAATCCTGCGGTAATTTTTGCCGATGAGCCTTCAGGAAATCTGGATAGTGAATCTGCAGAAAACCTGCATCAGCTTTTTTTCAGGTTAAGAAATGAATTTGACCAAACATTTGTTATTGTTACCCATAATGAAGAGCTCGCAAATATGGCCGATCGCAAACTCACAATGGTGGACGGTGAAATTATATGATCCTTTTAATCCCAAAACCTTCAACTGCAGTTGAAATTTTAATAAATGCTTCAGCAGCTGTTTAATTTTTCGCTAACCAAAAATTAGACCTATAAACATTTTTAAAGCTGAAATTTTTCCTTTTAACAAGTATAATAAAACGTTCTTAAACTTCTTTAAAATTTTAAATTACCCACCCAGACTTTGCGTACCTTCGCTGAAAATTATTCAACCAAAATATTTTTATTATGAAGAAGATTTTATTTTTAACTCTTGTACTAACTTTTGGATTTACTGGCATCTCCAACGCTCAGTTGCAGGAAGGAAACTTTATGCTTGGAGCAGATTTGGGAAGTGGTCTTTCTACTCCTGAAAGTAAAGGTTTATTTGGACTTAATGTAGGGCTTGACGACGGTGCCGGCTGGAATGTTGGCATAAGCCCAAAGGCTGGTTATATGGTAAATGATAATTTCCTTTTAGGAGGTATTGTTAATCTCGGTTTTGCTAAGGATAGTGAAGATTCAGATGAAATTTTTGTTTATGGAGTGCAGGCTCTAACCAGATTTTATATTAGACCACAGGAAGCTGATCTAGGAGATGAGGTTCCTGCAGGACAATTTTTCTTGGAAACTAATGCAGGTATAGCGGGAAGAAATGTCTCTGGCGGTGATACTACCAATGGTTTCGCATTTGGATTTGGACCGGGCTATTCTTATTTCCTTACCGACAGTGTAGCTCTTGAAACCAGTCTAAAATATAGCGGACTTGTTGGAGCCGGAAACGAGAATTATCAGAACTCTTTAGGTTTAACTTTTGGAATTCAGATATTCTTACCACGCTCTACTGCAGAAGATGCAGTTGAGGATTTTGACTAATCTAATATTTAACTATAGTGCCTGAATTTACAGCACTGTATTTATTCCCTTTTTCAAGTATAAAATCTTGGAAAAGGGAATTTTTTTATATTCCTTTTCAGAAGTTTTCAAAAACTCCAAGTCCAAACAGGGCAAAATCATATTTAACAGGGTCTTCAGGATCCAATTGGCGCAGAGAATCATCCAGTTCTTTCACAGCTTTTGCATCATTTTGTTTCCGTATAAGAAGATTTAGTTTTCTTGCTACATTACCAGAATGAACATCCAGCGGACACGATAAATTTTCAGGTGATACCGATTTCCAGATACCAAAATCCACTCCTGCATTATCATTACGAACCATCCAGCGTAAAAACATATTTATTCTTTTGGCAGATGACCCCTTTAATGGATTGCTTACATGTTTTTCGGTTCTGGATAGATGTTCTGCTTCAAAAAATAATTTTTTAAACCTGGTAATTGCAGGCTGCAATGTGCCAGGTTCTTGATATTCAGCAAAAATTTCTTCAAAGCCGCCGTAACTGGTATAGATATGGTTTAAACCGTTAATAAAGCCAATAAAATCATTTCCGTTAAATGTGCGGTGCACAAATTTTTTTAAGGGCTCCAGCTGCTCTTTATTATGATTCACTACAAAATCGTATGGTGAATTGCCCATTAATTCCATCATTCTGTTAGCATTTTTAATAATGCTCTTCCGGTTTCCCCATGCAATGGTTGCTGCCAAAAAACCCGCAATCTCAATATCTTCTTTTAAGGAATAGCCATGGGGAATAGCTACAGGATCCGGCTCAATAAAACGGGATGTATTGTATTGTTCAACTTTTTTATCTAAAAATTCTTTTAACTCCTTCCGGGTATAATCCATGATATAATGTTAAAATGAGGTTGGCAAAAGTATAATTTTCTGGTTGATCAATTTTGATATTATATAAATATCAGGAGGTAAAAATTGCAAGAAGCTTTACAAACAAGAAGTAAAATTTTATCATTTTATATTATATACGTGAGTCCACTAAAAGAAAAGTAAGACTATGCCTTAAATCAATAAATTGAGCAACCCGAAATCCTTGAATTAAATCTTAAACTTGAGAGGATATAAAACAATATTGATGAAAATGAGACAATTCTTTTTAAAACGTTAATATTAATGGCAATAAGTCATTAAATTTAAATATATTTAATAAAAGGAGTTTTTTGAGCATGAATTGTGATAATTATCCAACGAATGAAAAATTACGGCTGGCTGCTCTGGCTGAGTATGATATAGCTCATAGTAATACTGATGAAGATTATGATGAGCTGACGTTTCTCGCTGCTAAAATTCTTGAAGTCCCCATTGCTCAGATAAGCATTATCGGTAAAGAAAAAATCTGGTTTAAATCAGCATATGGATCTGATCTTAAAGAATTATCCAGGAAGAATTCTATGTGTCAGTATGCCATACTACAAAAAAATGAACAGCTTATCCTAAATAAAGCCCAGGCTTCTGAACAGTTTCAGGTAACCAGTAAATTTTACAACAAAAACCTTCAGTTTTATGCAGGAAAGCCTTTAGTAAACGATAAAGGCCATGCCATTGCTGTCTTCAGCATTTGGGATACAAAACCGAGAGAACTAAATCATTATCAGCAAAGGGCGCTTAACGCATTGGCAAACCAGGCCATGAATTTATTAGAGTTTAGAAAACAGAATAATAAACTTTATGAAGTACAAAAAAAGCTAAAGTTAAAATACAGGGAACTAGAAAGATTTTCAAGTGTGGTATCTCATGACATAAAATCCCCATTAGCAAATATTATTTCTCTGGCTGAACTTATTAAAGATGAAAACCAGGGGAAGTTTAATAAGGATACGGAACAGTATTTAAAATTCCTGGTGGAATCTTCTTATTCTCTTCGCAACTACGTAGATGGCATCCTTAGTTATTACAGAAGTGATCATATTTTTCAGCGGGATCTTGAAGATGTAAACCTGGACGAACTATTAAAAAAGGTAGCCGATCTTTATCAGGTATCAGAAGATATAAAGATTGAGTACCCAACGAATGTAAGACTATACAGAGTTAATAAGGCGGCACTGACACAAATTTTTATGAACCTTATAAGTAATGCTCTGAAATATAATGAAAAGAAACTCCGTAAAATAGAAATAAATTTCACCAAATCTGAGGATTGCTATCAATTTGCCGTTAAGGACAATGGAAATGGCATTTCTCCTGAAAATCTTGATAAAATTTTTGATCTATTTATTACCCTTGATGTAAATGACCGGGAGGGGAATCCTGGTAGCGGTATTGGTCTTGCCACCGTAAAGAAATTAATTGCAAATATGAAAGGAGAAATTAGCGTTAAATCCAAGCCGGGAGAAGGAAGTACTTTCCAATTTAAAATAAGACGGCTGTAGAGGAATAGTTTTCATTTCCTATATTTGACAAACTTTCACGCCGAGAATGTATTTTAAGTATCCGGAACTTTTATATGCCCTTTTTTTACTGATTCTTCCCATTATTGTTCATCTTTTTCAGCTTCGGCGTTTCCGGAAAGAGGAATTTACCAATGTGAAATTTCTAAAAAAAATTAGCAGGCAAACCCGCAAAAGCTCACGCCTTAAAAAATGGCTGATCCTTCTCATTAGAATGTTCGCACTTGGTAGTATTATTTTTGCTTTTGCACAACCATACTTCCCGGCCTCCCAAAACTCATTGAAAAGTAAAAGCAGGCTTTTCTATCTGGACAATTCTTTTAGTATGCAGGCATTAGCTAAAAACGAAGAATTATTACCTGAGGCTGTACAGGATTTACTGGAAAACCTGCCGAAGGAAGGACAGGTAAATATCATAACCAATGATCAAAATTTTATTGGTAATGATGCCGCTAACATCACCAATATCTTACAGAACATAGAGTACACTTCTACTCCAATGAATTTTGCCAATCTAAAACTAAGAGCTCAGGATTTTTTTGAAAATAATCCGGCAGAATTATCGGAATTTATACTGATTTCAGATTTTCAGGAAAATTCTGAAATTTCAGGTGATATGGGAAAGGGGTTCAACTTACAATTTTTACCCATACAACCAGAAAATATTATAAATATTAGCATTGATTCTGCCTATGTTTCAGAAAGAAATCCTGAAAATATTGAACTTAAGGTGCAGTTATCTTCTACGGGTAATACAAATGGACAAACCTCTGTGTCCATATCAAACGGAACAAATCTCCTCGGGAAATCTGCTGTTAATTTTGCTGAAAAAGACTCAGTAGAAATAGGTTTTAGTATATCCAACGAAAATATAGGCGATGGCAGGGTGACAATTGAAGATAACGGGCTGCAATATGATAATTCACTTTATTTCAATATGAGTACCACTCCCCCAATTAAAACTGTTCTGCTGTCTGATCCACAGAATTCCTTTTTGAAAAGAATTTATACGGAACCGGAATTTGAGCTTAGCAATTTTCCGGTTTCGGAAATAGATTACAGCAGCCTTGCCCAGGCAAGGTTGATTGTTATTGAAGAACCTGAAGAAATTCCGCCACCTCTTTCTGATATACTGGAAAAAAAGGTTAAGGAAGGATCGGTAGTGGTTTTTATCCCTGCTCTGGACGGAAATACGGCTTCTTATAACTCCTTCCTTGGAAAAATAGGCGCACCGCGGTACGGTAGTTTTAATGAACAAAACAGGCTAATCACAGGTATTCAGTTTGCGCACCCTCTGTTTAATTCGGTTTTTGAAGAAGAAGTCCTCAATTTTCAATATCCTTCTGTAAATTCCTATTTTAATCTTTCCAATGGCAGTGGTAATACAGCACTCAGCTATCAGAATAATGCTCCCTTTCTTGCGCAGAACGGTAGGTTATTTCTTTTTACTGCCGCTTTGAACAACGATAATTCAAATTTCAGAAATTCTCCTTTAGTGGTTCCTGCTTTTTACAATATGGGACTAATGGCCTTAAAACCCTTAAAACTTTATTACCAAATAAACGAAAGCAATCAAATTGATATCCCGGTATCTTCAGCTAAAGATGAAGTTTTAACTATTGCTTCCGAAGAAGAAAATTTTATTCCGCAGCAACAGGCATTTTCAGACAGGGTACAACTGACTACTGATGAATTACCGGAAATAGCAGGAAATTACGAGATTCAATACAGGGATGAAGTGGTTGGACATCTTAGCTACAATTATGATAGAAATGAAAGTGAATTGGAATATGTAAACCTGCTAAGCCTTGAAAATGTTGAAATTAGTAATAACATTAGTGAATATTTTGAAACTGAAATTGCCCTTTCTAAAATTACTTCCCTTTGGAAATGGTTTATTATTTTTGCATTATTCTTTTTAATACTCGAAATGCTCCTCTTAAAATTTCTTAAATGAAGCTACTCATAAGATCGGCCAGGATAACCGACACGCAATCTGACTTTCACAATAAAGAAGTGGATATTTTTATAAAAGATGGAATAATCAGAAAAATTGGTCCTTCACTTAAAGAAAAGGCAGATAAAGAGATTGTGAAGGACAACCTTCATGTTTCCAGGGGATGGTTTGACAGCAGTGTGAGTTTTGGGGAACCCGGGTATGAAGAAAGGGAAACTCTGGAAAACGGTATAGACACAGCCGGAAAAAGCGGTTTTACTTCTATTTGTCTTAATCCCGGTACTATGCCTGTTATTGACAATAAAAGTGCTGTAAATTCCTTAGTATCGGCAGCCGGAAATCACCCTGTTAAGCTATACTCTACAGGAGCTTTAACCGTGAAAAGCGAGGGCATTGACCTGGCAGAATTATTTGATATGAAAAAAGCCGGAGCAATTTCCTTTGGGGATTATAAGCAGCCTTTAATGAATCCAAACATGTTAAAGATCGCTTTACAGTATGCCCAGAATTTCGGAGCCCTTGTACAGTCCTTTCCCCAGGAAAACCAGATTGCCGGCAACGGCCAGGTAAATGAACATTATCACAGCACCTCGCTGGGATTAAAAGGTATTCCCAATCTGGCAGAAGAGTTACAGGTTGCCAGGGATCTTTATATTCTGGAATATACCGGAGGAAAACTACATATTCCAACCATTTCCACCGCAAAATCGGTAAAACTTATCAGGGATGCCAGAAAGAAAGGCCTGGATGTTAGCTGCAGTGTGGCTGTTCATAACCTTATTTTTACTGATGACAGGCTACAGGAGTTTGACACCAATGCCAAGGTTCTCCCACCCTTACGAACCAAAGAAGACATAAAAGCACTTATAAAAGGAATTAAAGATGGCACTGTTGATATGGTTACAGGAGATCATCAGCCAATTGATATTGAACATAAAAAAGTGGAGTTCGAAAATGCCCTTTATGGAACAATTGGACTGGAGACAGCTTTTGGAGCTTTATGTAATATTTTTTCAACCGAAGAAACCGTCAGGTTACTCACAGCAGGAAAAACCAGGTTTGGAATAGATAATCCTGAAATTAAGGAAGGTGAAAAAGCAGATTTAAGCCTATTCTTACCGAAAGAAAATTATAGCTTTTCTAAAGAGGAAATTCTCTCTACATCAAAAAATAGTATATTCCTGGGCCACAGCTTAAAGGGAAAAGCTTTTGGTATTATCACTCAAAAAGGTTTCATTAGTCACTGAGATAGGAATATTTAAAAAATGAAAGAAGGAAAATCTGCTGCAATTATAGCTTACATTACTATTGCAGGTACTGTAATAGCCTACTTTATGAATCTTGAAAGGAAGCATAAAATTGCCAGTTTTCATATAAGACAGGCATTGGGCATCCATATTCTTTTTTATTTAATGGGAATTTTAGCTTCCATGTTTACCGGTTATATGATCCCTACTGCATTTTACATTTTTGTTTTGGTTTTGTTGTTTTACGGACTAATAACTGCAGTACAGGGACAGCAAACAGAAATACCACTACTGGGCCATTTCTTCCAAAAAATCTTTAAAAGCATTACGTAAATGAATACTTCTAATCTATCATTATATCATATTGTAAAAGAGCCACTTAATAAACATAAAAAATCTCCATTATTGATAATGTTGCACGGCTACGGAAGTAATGAAGAAGATCTTTTTGCTTTTGCGAATGAGCTGCCCGAAGATCTATTTATTATTTCTGTAAGAGCCCCCTTTCCCATGCAACCTTATGGTAATGCGTGGTATGCCATTCACTGGAATAATACAGATGGCAAATTTAGCGATGAAGATCAGGCCCGGGACTCACGGGAAAAAATTGCAGGATTTATAGATGAAGCTATAGCGGCTTATCCCGTAGATCCTAAAAACGTAACACTCCTGGGCTTCAGCCAGGGCAGTATTTTAAGCTATGCTGTAAGTTTATCTTATCCTGAAAAAGTGAAAAATATCATTGCTTTAAGCGGTTACATAAATCAGGATATCGTGAAGGAAAGTTTTGAAAACAACGATTTTTCGCATTTGTCTTTTTACTCTTCCCATGGTTCGCAGGATCAGGTAATCCCTGTAGAATGGGCCAGAAACACCAAACCATTTCTTAATAAATTAAATATAGAAAATACTTATTCTGAATTTCCCGTAGGACATGGAGTGGCTCCGCAGAATTTCTTTGAAGTAAAGGAGTGGATTAAAAATAAAATCTAATTTACAGGATATAAAAAAGACTTCTCGGGAGTCAGTTCAATTTGGCCATTTTCGTCCACTGTATAACTGAAGAATACCTCTCCCCAGTAAGTTCCATCTGTGAAATCGGCAATGGCCCATTTATGATTAAGGACTTTAATTTTATTTATCCTCATCTCGCCCTGCATGCCCTCATATGGAACAAAGGGATTATCTTCTTCTGCACTGTTGGAATTAATAAGTTTATCCTGAATAGCCACGGAAACTTCTTCTTCAGAAATTCCTCGTTCTTCAAAGTAAGAAATAGCGTCTTCATTGCCCGTTAAAGTAAAATACTCCCCCTCACCGTTGATGTTTTCAAGAGAATCTAATTCATTCTGAACCTCAGACAACTGATTATCAAGACGGGTAATCTCCATAGTTTGAGCGTCAAGAATTTTTTTATCATTTACATAAATAAAAATAGTAAACATAAGAGTGAAAATAAATAAATACATCAGAATCCTTCCGCGCATACTAAATCTCTATTTTTAAATTATCATAAGAAAGAAAAACATTTTCAGGTAATTCCCGCTCAACTTCATCATGAAAGCCAAGCAAATGGCTTATATGGGTTAAATAAGCACGATCCGGACCTATTTTCCTGATAAATTCCAATGCTTCATCTAAATTAAAATGGGAATGATGAGCTTCCCTGCGTAAGGCATTTACAACTAATACCTTTACTCCTTTCAGCTTTTCTGCCTCTTTGTCTTCAATCTTTTTTAAATCGGTTAGATAAGCAAAGTCCTCCATCCGAAAACCAAAAACCTGTAGTCTACCATGCCAGAAATTAACAGGAACTACATCCAGGCCTTCAAATTCAAAAGGCTCATTAATTATTTCATACTCCTTTACTCCAGGTGCGCCTGGATACTTATTTTCTGTAGTAAAAATATAATCAAAACGTTCGCGAAGTGCTTTTAAAACTCTTTTATGAGCAAAGATGGGAATATTTCCCTGCCGGAAGAAAAAAGGACGAATATCATCCAGTCCTGCAGTGTGATCGTTATGCTCGTGAGTATAAAAAATAGCATCCAGCCTTTCGACATTATTAGCAAGCATCTGCGCTCTGAAATCGGGGCCGCAATCAATAAGAATATTGTGACCATTCCATTCAATTAAAACCGAAACACGTAGCCGTTTATCCTTTGAATTTTCGCTTAAACACACAGGGTGCTGGCTACCTATAATAGGGATGCCCTGGGAAGTTCCGGTGCCTAAAAATGTAACTTTCAATAAGTGTAATTTTATCACAAAAGTAATTATATTTTTTTGTTTAGCTGGGTGTTTTAGTACCTTTGATTACACAAAAAATGAAATTCATTTAAAAGAAAAATTATGCCAATTACCATAATGGGCGACAAGGAATTTGAGAATGTTCCTTCTATTAAAAGCAAAGCGCTTCGCATTAATTTAAATGCGAATATTTACGGAACTTTTTCTGAAATTGGCGCCGGTCAGGAAACGGTAAGGAATTTTTTTCGCGCCGGTGGTGGCTCCGGTACCATAGCAAAAGCCATGAGTGCCTATGATAAAGATTTTAGTGATGCAATTTATGGTGTTGAAGATGACCGGAGGTATGTTACAGAAGCCCGGCTTAAACGAATGCTCAGCCACGAAATTAATCTTATAGAACAGAGAATTTCCCGCGAAAAGCATCCCGATAAGCTTTTCTTTACCTATGCAAATACGGTTGCCACCATAGATTTTGCTAAAAAATATAAAGGCCATGGTTGGGTAGGAATAAAATATCAGGTTAAACCAGATGAAGATTACAACGAAATTAGCCTGCACGTTCGATTCCACGAAAATGATGCAAGGCACCAACAAAACACCCTGGGAATCCTTGGGGTAAATCTAATTTACGGGGCCTATTATAAATATGATAATCCCAAGAAATTACTACGATATCTTTACGATCACATTGATAAAGATCAAATTGAAATCGATACCATCAATTTTTCCGGGCCACGCTTTGAGAATGTAGACAACAGGCTTATGAGTCTGCAACTGGTGAAAAATGGAATGACCGATGCTGTAATGTTTGCACCTGACGGCCACAATGTATTACCGGCAAAAATTCTCTACAAAAAGAATATCCTTGCCCTTAGGGGAAGTTTCCGACCCGTTACTAAAGTGAACATGGATATGTATGAGCGTTCACTCGATTTATTTCTTAAAGAGAATAAAGTAGATAAGGAGACTACGGAAGTAATTTTTGAAATTACTCTTTCCAATCTTAGGGCTGAAGGTGAAATAGATGAAAGGGATTTCATGGATCGCGCAGAACTTTTATGTTCTCTTGGGCAGACGGTTATGATATCTAACTTCCAGGAATACTATAAGGTTGTTGAGTACTTTTCCAGATATTCAAAGCAACGTATGGGCTTAGCAATGGGCGTTAATAACCTGATTGATGTTTTTGATGAAAAGTACTACAGGCATTTAAGCGGTGGTATTCTTGAAGCCTTCGGTAAATTATTCTTTAAAGATCTGAAAGTATATCTTTATCCTCTTAAAGATGCTGAAACCGGTGAGATTACCAACAGCGACACCTTGAAAGTTCATCCAAGGATGAAAGAATTATACAAATTCTTTAAATACAACGGTAGGGTTGAAGATATTGAAAATTATAATCCGGAAATTCTTGATATTTATTCGCGTGAAGTCTTACAGATGATTAGCGAAGGTAAAGATGGATGGGAAGACATGCTTCCTGAAAAAACCACGGCAATGATAAAGGATCTCAATCTTTTTCATTATCAGGAAAACAAGAAAAAGGCGGAAACCGAAAAAGCGGAAATCAAGCATTAAATTTTAGATCAAATCGATATAAAAAGCAAAAGGCCCTGACAAAAATCAGGACCTTTTTTTTCCTTCAATTTCTGTAGAATCTTAATCTATTCTTTCAATTTTCGCTCCTATAGCTTTTAAACGTTTATCAATATCTTCATAACCTCTGTCTATTTGCTCAATATTATGAATAACTGAAGTCCCTTTTGCTGATAAAGCTGCTATTAACAATGAAATCCCTGCTCTAATATCTGGAGAACTCATTGTGGTTGCCTTTAAAGTCGATTTAAAATCGTGGCCAATTACTGTTGCCCGGTGCGGATCACAAAGTATAATTTTTGCGCCCATATCTATGAGCTTATCTACAAAAAATAAACGGCTCTCAAACATTTTTTGATGCACAAGGATACTTCCCCTTGCCTGCGTAGCCACAACAAGGATAATGCTCAGCAAATCTGGTGTAAAGCCCGGCCATGGTGCATCACTAATGTTCATAATGGAGCCATCTATAAAATTCTGCACCTCATAACCTTCAGTATGGGCAGGAATATGAATATCATCTCCACTATTTTCTACAGTAATTCCTAATTTTCTAAAAGTATTGGGAATAAGGCCAAGCATTTCCCAATTTACATTTTTAATAGTGATTTCACTCCTGGTCATTGCGGCAAGACCAATCCAGGAACCAATTTCAATCATATCTGGTAAAATGCGGTGATCACAACCTCCTAATTGCTTCACCCCTTCTATGCTAATAAGATTAGACCCAACGCCGCTTATTTTTGCGCCCATTGAATTCAGCATCTTACAAAGTTGCTGTAAGTAAGGTTCACAAGCGGCATTATAAATTGTGGTAATGCCTTTTGCCAAAACTGCAGCCATAATAATATTCGCTGTTCCGGTTACCGAGGCTTCTTCAAGCAACATATAGCTCCCTTTAAGACCTTCTTTGGGAGCCTCTACCCCATAAAACCGTTCTTCTTTATTATATCTGAATTTTGCTCCGAGTTTAATAAAACCTTCAAAATGGGTGTCCAGACGGCGGCGCCCAATTTTATCTCCCCCGGGACGGGGAATATATCCCTTCCCAAACCTGGCCAGCAAAGGACCAACAATCATTATTGAACCACGAAGTCCGCTGCCATCAATTTTAAATTGATCGCTGGTTAAATATTCCAGGTCAAGGGCATCACTCTGAAAAGTATAGTCTCCTCTCCCCTCATGATTCACCTTTACCCCAAGGTTTTTAAGAAGCCTTATAAGTTTATTTACATCAAGAATATCAGGAATGTTAGTTATCCTGACTTTTTCTGAAGTTAAAAGTACGGCACAAAGTATTTGAAGAGCTTCATTTTTAGCACCTTGTGGCTGTATTTCACCACTCAGGCGCTGCCCTCCCTCTATCTGGAAAGTTCCCATAAATAAAAGTGCTTTATTTAATGACGCTTACGGCCTTTTCTACCGGATTTTTTAGGACTGCTTTTTGAATGTTTTTTTCTTCCCCTTAAAAGATTGGAAGAGTCACTTAAATCCTCATCAGAATTTTTCAAATTCAATTCTCCGTTGCTTAGCTCCTTCAAATGATCAAAAATCACATTATCATCCACCGTATCCCGGTTCCAGTTCAGGAAAGATTTTTTCATATGATTGGCTATAGTGTAAACAAGGGCTTCTTTTAATGGCCCTTCATCATATTGTTTAGCTTCATCAATCATTCGTTTAATATTGTTTCCGTAGAAACGATATTTGGGAAAATTCTGCGGATAGGCCAATGGTTCCGGATGCTCTTCCAGTTGTTCTTTAGACGGCTCCGGAAAAGGTGATTCCACATTCAGTTTAAAATCACTGATTATGAATAACTGGTCCCACAATTTATGCTGAAAATCGGGCACATCCCTAAGATGCGGATTCATATTGCCCATTACAGCAATTATAGAACGGGCAACTTTATTTCGCTCTTCATCATCTTCAATACCTATGGCATGATCAACCATTTTTTGCAGATGCCTTCCATATTCAGGAATAATCAGATGGTTTCTTTCAGAATTATATTCTAATGCGTTCGTCAAATTTGAAATTTATAAGGTGATACTTAAGTGTAGAAGTTTTATAAGGTTGCAAAATAACAAATATAATTTAAAGAAAATAAGAATAATGAGGCTTTTATTGGTATTACCAGCTTACAGGGAAATAACCCCTTTTACTTCCCTTCCTATTTCCTTGTATTTTTCAATAACAGCATCTGGATTCTTCATCCTTACATTTATGGAAACACTTGTGTATTTTCCATTTTTAGACTGTTTGGTATTAATTACTGCGCCCATATTATCAAATATGGTTTCTATTTGTTCAATCTCCTTCTTATTGGTAGGAACAATAAATTTATAAAGATATTCAGAAGGCCATTTTGTAGTATCCTGTAATTGTTTTTTCAGCTTTTTATAGAATTCTTCCCTGTTTCCCGCTTCACTCATAACTTTTCTTCATTTTAAGTGCAAAGATACAAGAATGCTTTCATTTTTATAATCAATTTCAATTAACGAAATTTGCCGCGTGAAAAAGAAAAAGATAGTTATTACCGGCGGTCCCGGTACCGGAAAATCTTCCATAGTTCATCAACTCGAAAACAACGGCCAAACCTGCCTTCATGAAATTTCAAGGGAGGTAATACGTGAAGCTCAACTGCATGGGATTGAACAGCTTTTTTTGGAGGATCCACTGTTATTTAGCAGAAAATTGCTCGAAGGAAGGATCTCCCAGTTCCATGAAGCTGAAGATTTTCCTGTGAACCATATCTTTATAGACAGAGGAATTCCTGATGTTTTGGCTTACATGGATTATTTTGATACAAGATATGCGGAAGAGTTCATTGCCCCTTGCGAAAACTACCGGTACGATTTCATTTTTATTCTTCCGCCCTGGAAGTCTATTTATAAAAGCGATAACGAACGTTATGAATCTTTTGATGAGGCCAGCAGGATTTCGGAATATCTTGAAACCACTTATAAAATCTACGGATACCAACCAGTAATTGTTCCCGAGGCCAGTGTGGAAGAAAGAACTAACTTTATACTTAATAAGCTTGAGAATTAGATTTGCAAAAAGCACTCAAAATATTAAAAAGGCACTGGGGATATTTGGAATTCCGACCCCAGCAATTACCTGTAATTGAAGCCCTTGTTGCTAAAAAAGATGTAATTGCCCTTTTACCTACAGGAGGAGGAAAATCTGTCTGTTTTCAGATTCCTGCTCTTCTTCAGGAGGGAATTTGTATTGTGGTTTCACCATTAATCGCTTTAATGAAAGATCAGGTAAATGCTCTTCAGCAAAAAAACATTAAAGCAATGGCACTTACCGGTGGGATGCGTTATGATGATGTAGACAAACAACTGGATAACTGTATCTATGGAAATTATAAATTCCTTTACCTTTCCCCTGAACGCCTGCAACAGGATCTTGTACAGCAACGTATAAAGCAAATGAATGTAAATCTTGTTGCTATAGATGAGGCGCATTGCATATCCCAATGGGGACACGATTTTAGGCCTGCTTACAGGAACATCTCATTGCTCCGGGAATTAAAACCAGAAGCGCCATTTGCTGCACTTACCGCCACAGCTACCACGGAAGTGATTCAAGATATGAAAGCGGAACTGCAAATCCCCAATGCCATTGTGATAAAAAGATCCTTTGAAAGGTCTAATATTGCTTATAATGTTCTTAATGCGGAAGATAAATATTACCGGTTATTACAATTGCTGAAAAAAAAGAATGAGAGTGTTATAATATATGTTCGCAGCAGGAATGCAACTATGGAAACTACCACTTTTCTGCGAAAAAATAGCCACAGTGCTGAAGCATTTCACGGCGGATTGAAAAATGAAGAAAAAGCCCTTAGACTTGAAAAATGGCTAAACAACGATTTTAATATTATGGTGGCCACCACAGCATTTGGAATGGGCATAGACAAACCCGATGTCCGGCAGGTTATCCATCTGAATTTACCGGAAAGCCTGGAGAGTTACTTCCAGGAGGCCGGAAGAGCAGGACGTGATGAAAAACCGGCAGTTGCTACCATTGTTACCAATCCCGGGGATATTCCTGTTCTAAAAAATCAGTTTTTGATAAACCTGCCAAAAGTGGAAGACGTAAAACTGGTTTATAAAAAACTTAATTCTTATTTCAGAATAGCCTATGGAGAAGGAGAAAACGAAAATCACGATTTCAATTTTTCAGAATTTTGCACCCAATATGAGCTGAATTCCATTAAAACCTTTAATGCAATGCAAATGCTTGACCGGTGCAGCATTATCAGGTTGTCCCAGCAATTTCAAAGAAAAACCGAACTGCAATTTATAGTTTCAGATAAACAACTTTCCTATTATCTAAGGGATAATTCTACCAGCGATAAGCTTGTTAAGGCTATTTTACGAACTTACGGCGGGATATTTGAAAATAAAATTAGTATCAACCTGGGCGCGGTTTGTAAAAAAGCTGGGCTGGCAGAAGAAGAAACCATAGATATCCTGAAAAAGTTGGGAAGAGATCAGATTATAGATTTTGCATATTTCCAGAACGATGCTTCCGTTAATTTTCTTGTTCCGAGAGAAGATGATATCACTATTAATCCGGTTGCTGCTTTTATAAAGCTACATCATCAAAATAAAAAGCAAAAAATTGAAGCGGTGATAGAATACGTAAACAAGAATGATGTTTGCCGAAACCTTCAATTGCTGAATTATTTCGGAGAAAAACCGAAAATACCCTGCGGAATTTGCTCTGTATGTTCTGTAAAAAATAGTAGGCTAAACAAAGAGCAAATGAACGAAATTTATAAAGAGATTGCAGCGCTTTTGAAAAAAAGGGAATTGACCTCACGGGAACTTGTTGAGAATATTACTTTTCCCGAACAACATATATTAAAGGTGCTGCAATTACTAACCGAAAAAAGGATTATTGACCGCATCGAATCCAACAGATTTAAATTAATAAAAAATGAAAGATATTAGAATTGTTTTTATGGGCACTCCCGGTTTTGCAGTAAGTAGCCTTAAGGCTATTATCGAAGCCAAATATAAGGTAGTGGGAGTAATCACCGCTCCAGATAAGCCTGCGGGAAGAGGAAGAAAACTTCAGCAAAGTGATGTAAAAAAATATGCCAAGGAAGAAAATTTAAAGATTCTTCAGCCTACAAATCTAAAATCTGAAGAATTTCTGAAGGAGCTAAAAGCTTTAGAACCGGATGTACAGGTAGTGGTTGCTTTCAGAATGTTACCCCAAACCGTTTGGGCTTTACCCAGATTTGGGACCTTTAATCTGCATGCTTCCCTCCTGCCCCAGTATCGTGGCGCTGCCCCCATTAACTGGAGTATAATAAACGGAGACCGTGAGACAGGCGTTTCTACTTTCTTTATAGACGACAAGATTGACACAGGTGCCATGATCCTTCAGGAAAAGCTTAGCATTGGAGAAAATGAAAACGTGGGGCAGCTTCACGACAGGTTAATGGAGAACGGGGCCAGGCTGGTTGTAAAAACACTTGAGCTTATTCAAAATAAAAAAATAAAAACCACACTTCAGGAAGAAAGTGAAACACTAAAAGCCGCTCCAAAACTTACCAGGAAAAATACTAAAATTGACTGGCAAAAACCTGTTGACGAAATTCATAATCTTATAAGGGGCTTAAATCCCTATCCTGCCGCATGGTGTATTTTGGAAAATTTTTCCGAAGAATTTAAGGTGAAAGTTTTTGATATCGAAAAGATAAAACATGAACATAAAAATGAACCTGGTAGTGTTCTAATAGAAGAAAAAAAGATGGTTGTTGCAGCAAAAGATGGTTCTGTTAATATAAAAGAAATTCAATTACCGGGAAAAAGAAAAATGGAGGTAAAAGAACTATTAAATGGCTACACCTTTAATTCTGAAGCAAAAATGCGCTGAGGCCTTATGGCTACTGAAATCATAAAAAGTCAATCTTTTTAACGCTTCTTTATTAACAAAAGGTTAAAGTTATTAACAATAATCTGCTTTTCCCTTGATATTACTTGCATGGCCGGGAAATCCATATAAATTTGTAATGCAATGTAACAGAATGTTTAACCAACAACTCAATTTAAATTTCGAATTATGAACAAAACTGATTTAATCGATGCAATGGCTGAAAATGCTGGAATTTCAAAAGCTGCAGCAAAAAAAGCCTTAGAATCTTTCCTGGAGAATATCGAAACTTCTCTTAAAAAGGGAGACAGAGTTTCCCTAGTAGGATTTGGATCCTGGTCTGTATCTAAAAGAGCTGCACGTGAAGGTAGAAATCCTCAAACAGGTAAAACCATTAAAATCGCTGCTAAAAATGTAGTAAAATTTAAAGCTGGAGCAGATTTGCAAAAAGCTGTAAACTAATAATCTACATTAGTAAAAAATCTTTAGGCCTCCCCTTTGGGAGGCTTTTTTTATTAAAAATTTTATGAGAATGATTTGATTTTTTTAAATAAATAAGTAGATTAGTTAAAAAGAACCCATTTATGATAGCTTTAAAACCAGCCAAAGGACATCTGCTAGTGGCAGAGCCTACAATTTTCGGGGACGTGGCATTCAACCGTTCGGTGGTGCTGTTAGCTAATCATTCCGATACCGGATCTGTAGGTTTTATCCTTAATAAAATTCACGAATTTACACTCAGGGATCTTATTCCTGAACTTCAGGTGCCATATAAAATTTATAATGGCGGTCCTGTGGAGCAGGACAATCTTTATTTTATACATAAAGTACCTGAACTTATCCCCGACAGCGTTGAAATTGCCAGCGGCATTTACTGGGGAGGTAACTTTGAAGCGGTTAAAGAATTGATTATAAAAGGACTTCTACCTGAAAACCAGATTAAATTCTTCCTGGGATATTCAGGTTGGGATGCTGATCAATTAAATGCTGAACTGGATTCACATTCCTGGATTGTGACAACTAATGAAGAGAGTACTAACTTAATTGAGAGGCCTTACCGTTCCTTCTGGAAGGATAAAATGCTCCAACTTGGCGGAGAATATCTATTATGGTGCAATGCCCCTGAAAACCCAAGTTATAACTAGCCCAGGCGTGCTTTAACATTAAGTTTTGAGAGTAATGTTTTTGATGTTTTGCTGTCAAAAATCTTCTTCCGGTATTTACTAACTGGTTGAATTCCCACGGCAATATTTGTAATAAAAAGCTCATCCGCTTTCTGCAGCTCAAAAGGTGAAATTGAAATTTCTTCCAGGGCAAATTCTGGTAGTTTTTTGATGATACTTAATAGTTGTTTTCTTATTATGCCATTTAAAGCGCCGTCATTTAAGGGCGGTGTTTTAATAATATTATCTTTCACTAAAAAAATATTCCCATTAAGAGCTTCCACCACATTTTTCTTTTCATTCAAAAGTAAACAGTTATTGTAAGCATTTTCACTGGCAAAAATACTTCCCAGGGTATTTATAGCTCTGTTATTTGATTTTATAGTAGAAAGAATTCCACTATTTATATAATGATTTTTAAACAGCTCAATTTCATAAGGTTCCTCATTGAAGAGATAAAAGGCATTTTCAAGTAATGAGCAGGTTGTCACATAACCCACTTCTCTTGTAGTAGGTGTATAATACCCACCTTCTTTCCTATAAACTGAAAATCGGACACGGGCGGGAGATGATGAAAGATTATTAGCACTAACTAAAGCTTTAATTTCCTCTTCCAGAAATTCAGGAGAAAAAGAAGGTGGAATTTCCATCCTCATTATCCGCATAGAAGACATTAATCTAAAATAATGATCTTCCCAAAACATGATTTTTCCATTTATAACCCTTATGGTTTCAAAAACCGAATCTCCATAGGTAAAGCCGCGGTTATAAACCGAAAGATTTGCATTTTTTTCTTCGAGTAGTTCTCCGTTTAGATTTATCATAAAAAAAGCCCCGTATTTAGCGGGGCAAAGGTAATATTTATATCAGGAATATTAAACTGATCCTAATACCTGTTTTAAATCTGAAATCATATTCTCCCAAAGCATTTTATTTTCCTCAACTTCATCCTCTTCAGCATAATCGGTAACCATTATAGAAACATCTTTGGTTATATCATCAACCTGGATTCTGATTTCAAAATAATATGGAGTATCCTCTTCCTCTATCCACCTGAATTTGATACGCTCATCGCTTTTTTTACTAACCAATTTAGCTTTTTCCTCACTTCCTTCCCATATAAAAGTAAAGATTTCTCCACGGGAATTTACATTATCTGCATACCACTCACTTAGTCCCGAAGGCGTAGAAATATATTGGTATAATAAAGAAGGAGAAGCGTGAATAGGAAACTCCATTTCGTACTTGATCTTTTCTTCCATTTCTTGATTTTTGATTTGCGCCAATATAGATATTAATTAGAAAGATTAAAAAGAAAAGATTTAAATATTTTAGATTTTATTATTTGCGGCAATTGAAATTGTTTCTATATTTGCACCCGCATTTACAAAGACTGTTAAATGCTGAAAAAGTCAACACCCATCAAGTATTGACTATTCATAAATAAGGCGAGGTAGCTCAGTTGGTTAGAGCGTCGGATTCATAACCCGGAGGTCCCGAGTTCAAATCTCGGTCTCGCTACCAGTAAAATAAAGGCTTTTCGAGAAATCGGAAAGCCTTTTGCATTTAGTGGGTACAAAATAAAAGAAAATCGGATCAAGCCCAATTGTTGTGTTTAAGCAAAAATTGTAGTCAATCTATATAGGAAGAATTCTATATTTTTCACTCCTCTAAACTGAGCCCTAAACGCTTTTATCTTTGCATTAAAGGATTCTGCTGAAGCATTCGTACTTCTATTGATAAAGTAATTGAGAATAGACCTGTAATTAAGGGTAATGGTTTTGGCTATGGTATTAAAAGCCTTAAACCCCTTATCCTCTACATCCTTGTACCAGTGGGCTAGTTTTGTATAGGCCCTTTCTTTTGATTTAGCATTGTTAAACATATTTCTAAGCCTTTGTACAAGATTAAACGCAAGCTTTATGTCTGGGTATTGTTCAAAGAGTATTTTACTGCGTAGGGATTGGTTCTCTGTCCAATTCGAAGGAGCTTTATAGAGCAGGTAACGGGAACGTGCTAATAATTGTTTTCTGGTATCACCATTTTTAAATATTTCCGGATTAAAACCTTTTTGCTTTAACCTAGCTTGTTTGATCTGTTCATTTTCCATATCTATAGCTTCCCAGCGGTAAAAAGCAGCGAACTCGACGGTCATTCGGGTTCCCTGTGCTACTAAGTTCCAGTCACGACCGGGTAAGCCAATGCAAAATGGATATATAGAACGATTAAATCGATTTTATAGAGAAGATATATTAGATGCTTACTGGTTTAATGATTTACATCAACTAAGATCTTTAAGCAATAAATGGATGGAAGATTATAATAATAACCATCCACATCAATCAATAGGGAATAAATCTCCTAGAGAATATAAACCTAGATTCGCGGAAGAATTCTTCCCTGAAGTTAATGATATCAATAAAAATTTATTGAATTTAGCTGTGTCTTAAGTTGGGTAAGCCTACATGACCATTGGAGGGAAGACTATAATGGTTTTAGGCCACATAGTTCATTGAAAGATATGCCTCCAAATGAGTACATCGAAAAGAAAGAAAATAGCTCAGATTTTCTACTTTTAACCAGTTCGTAAATCGGGAGGAGGTCAATAATTACT
>NZ_JAVRHK010000059.1:0-1443 GCF_031846585.1 Autumnicola musiva | reverse complement strand
TTTATTGCTCCGGACAGAAAAAGAGAACATTAATAAGAAAAACTTACTCAAATCCGGACTTTTAAAAGAGGAACTAAAAGTTTGATTTTAGTAAAATGAAAACAAAAAATAAAACGGACACTAACTAGGACGGACTAAAACTCTTAAAAAAATAGAGAACTTTGGAAGGTAAATAGGAGAAAATAAACACTTCAACAAAAATGAATAACGTAAGAATTAATGGAATAATATTAATCACAATAGGGATAGCTACGATGTATTTTTTAGAAGATGAAAAATTTGATATTCTCTCTGGAATCATATTAGGTTTAGGATTGGGATTAACTATTACAGGAAGATATAGAAAAAGAAAAAAATTTTAGAGAATTAATACTTATTATTTACTCACTCAAACTCTAAATTTCTACAAGAAAAGGCTGACTAAGAAAATAAAACGGCTAATCTCCCGTACTTACTCGGGCGTGTCGCAACAAAAGGTAACATCGGTTAAAGAAAATAGCTCGGGTTTAGCTAAATTTCTATATTTTAGAAGTCCAAATCAAACCTGGTTAAACCGATAAGCTAGCTCTTCCCTACACGCTACTTCCCTTAACCGTAACCGTTAGCCCTAATATGAGAACAAGATTAATTTTCATAATATTCATTTTCACAACTATAAAAAGCTTTGCTTGTAGTTGCGATACAGCAAAACCAGCTATTGAATTTTACAAATCCACTTATGTCTTTGAAGGAAAGGTTATTAAAAAAGTATATGCGTCAGATTCATTAACCAATACAATAACATTTGAGGTAAGTAAGCATTATAAAGATGGAGACAATCCAAAACAGTTAAAATTTCGACTAAATTCAGAAGCAGAAGTAACAGGACTATATTCTTCTTGCTATTGGACTGCCAAAAAAGCCGAAAAATGGTTAGTTTATGCAAAGAAAATCGATGGAGAATTAAGTTTTCAATTTTATTGTTCAAACAGTAAACCTTTAGGTAGATTAAAAGTATATCCTAAAGAACAAAAAGTATTGAACAATGGAAATGAATTAGATCTCACGAAATATCGCTATAATCACATCGGCAATCCAATTACAAATACCGATTCTATCGAAAGACTATATAAAAAGAATAAATTTGATCCATCTAATTTTGCTTTTATCTGGGTAGATGTAAATGAAAGAGGAAGATTAGAAAGAGCTAATTTAGTTCCCAGAAATGAAAGAAAATTTGAAGTTATTGATACAATTTTCGATATGAATAAATTCAAAAATGAACCACAGAAACCAAGAACTAAATTTGAGGAAATAGCTGTAGAAATTGCGAATAAGATTAAAAATTGGGAAAAATACTATTTTTTAGATTTAAAAAATCCGGTCAAATATAGGTCCGGAATACTAATTGAAGTAAATAAAGATTCGATTATTAAAATTAGAAAACCAGGATCATACTAGGGC
>NZ_JAVRHK010000058.1:0-1558 GCF_031846585.1 Autumnicola musiva | reverse complement strand
GCGGTTTTTCTTGTAGAGATTAGGATAGCTGTGACAAAATTCAGGTTCCTTAAAAGTGGACTTAGGAGCTTCTGCAGTGAGTTTTTGTATGGAAAGAGTAAGGCAGACTGTGCTGCCCCGGATTTTACTTTTTTTGCGGTATGTTTCAGGTACTTCTTCAGATTATAAGCGACTGCTGCCAGGTGCATGCATTTATTGGCCTGCCGGATTCCAAGGGTATTGACCTTGCGCAGCCCCAGGAATTCCTTTAAAGTGCCAAAGACGGGTTCTACAGTACTTTGCCGCTTACCTTTCATATAACGGCCACGCCTGCTGTTCACCCTTTTGATATTGCGCTCATATTCTTCACGGTAGGCAGTGATGGTAATTCGCTTCTCATGGCTTTTCCCGATGCAGCTTTGTTTTAATGGGCAGCCTTTGCAATCGCTTCGCCGGGTAAAATAATCATCTACCAAAGAGCCCTTTCGTACCCATTGCTTGCGATAGGTCACTTTCTTTCCCTGCGGGCATAGCCAGTAGTTCTCTTCTTTGATATATTCAAATCCTTCAGGGCCTCCTTTGTAAGTGCCGTGGGGAGGAATATAACTTTTAATCCCTTTGTTTTCAAGATAAGCGTAGTTTTCTCCGCTGCTGTAGCCGGCATCTGCCAGTACATTCTCCCAGATCATTCCCTCCCTGCGAAGGCGTCGGTTTAACCTCCGGGTGGCATCCTGCAAATACCGATTATCTTTTTTATCTGCCAGGTAAGCCTGCACATCGGTAATGACATGCCTGCCAGTGTCCACAGCAATATTGCACAGATAATTGAGCTTGCGGGCCTTGCCCGGCTTGACACTTATCTTTGCATCGGGATCTGTAGGACTGTAATGCGTTTTGTTACTGGTGTACCTGCTGCCTTTGTTTTTGGCTCCCGGACGCATATCCTGATCTTTGCTCCATTTCTTGTTCCTGCTTTTTATTTCCTGAAGTTCCTTTTTGCTGGCCGTAATTTTCTGTTGTTGCTTTGGAGCCTTGTTTTCTTTGGCTTTTCGGTCCCGGCTGCTTTGCACCCTCACTTTGGAAAGATGCTCTTCCAGTTCTTCGGCCGGAACTTTGATCTCCAGGCTGTCCATCGAGGCATTGGCCTTTACGGGAGCAGAGTCAATGGCCTGGGTATGGCCGCTTACCAGCCCGGCTTCAATGCACAGCTTTAATACTCTGGTAAAGACTTCCTCAAAAATATCATCGGGGAAAAGCTGACGGGTACGGCTAATGGTACTGTGCCAGGGCAATTCCTCATCCACATCATAACCCATAAAATAAAGAATGTCCAACCGCATGGCACAGTGGTTCATCACTCCACGGTCGGTGGTGATGTTTTCCAGATAACCCACCAGGCAGATCTTGAAAAAGACCACCGGATCAATACTTTTCTGCCCACTATCTCCATAAAACTTTTGAGTGAGCGGATAAAGAAACTCCAGGTTCAGGGCTTCTTTTAAACGTCTGTAAAAATTTTCTTCTGGGATCCGGTCACTTAACCGGAAGGAAGTGAAGAGTTTTTCCTGATAATTTTTCT
>NZ_JAVRHK010000057.1:0-1649 GCF_031846585.1 Autumnicola musiva | reverse complement strand
CAGTACCGGGGGCAGGATTAAACGATAGCAATAGAAAGGACCTCACAGATTTTTTAAAACCTGTGAGGTCTGAAGATTTAAAAGTTTAAGAATAAGAAACAAATGGCAACATTTACACGAATAGCGGTAGCCCAGGCTACCAAAGCAACCGGTGTAGTACCGGTGTTTTATAATAAAGACCTGGAAACCTGCAAAAAGGTGGTCAAAGCCTGTTATGATGGCGGGGCACGGGTATTTGAATTTACCAATCGCGGTGATTATGCCCATGAGGTTTTTGGAGAACTGAATAAATACGTTACCCAGAACCTGGAGGGGATGATATTGGGTGTAGGTTCCATTTTAGATGCCGGCACCACGTCATTATACCTGCAATTGGGCGCAAACTTTATAGTTTCCCCAATTGTGAATCCGGAAATGGCCAAAACCTGTAACCGCCGGAAAGTATCCTGGATGCCGGGTTGTGGTTCTGTTACTGAAATTTCCTATGCAGAAGAACTTGGCGCTGAAGTGGTAAAGATCTTCCCGGGAAGCCAGGTTGGAGGGCCGGCTTTCGTAAAAGCGGTCAGAGGTCCGCTTCCATGGGCGAGCATCATGCCTACCGGCGGGGTAAGCCCTACGGAAGAAAACCTGAAAGAATGGTTTAATGCCGGCGTACACTGCGTGGGAATCGGTTCCAAGCTTTTTCAGAAAAAGGAAGATGGCAGCTTTGATTATGAAAAAATAAAGGAGAGTATAAAGTGTTCAATAGAAATAGTAGAATCTTTGAGAATATGAAATTTTATAAAATTACATTTTTGATTTTAGTTTTTTTGCCTGTATTGTTTTCCGGATGTGATTCCGAGGACGAAACAAAGGTAATACGATTAGGTCATGGTTTAGATACTTCACATTCTGTACATAAAGCTATGGTTTCTATGTCAAAGCGGTTGGAGGAAAAATCAGGTGGCACAATGACTATTAAGATTTATCCCAACCAACAATTAGGTTCAGAGCGGGAGTGTGTAGAATTACTCCAAATAGGTAGTCTGGGAATGACAAAGGTTTCTGCCGCTACAATGGAAAATTTTGCTGAAGAGTTCAAGGTATTAAATCTACCGTATCTCTTCAGAAACAGTGAGCATCGATTTAATGTTCTTGAAGGTGAAATTGGGCGAGAATTATTGGAAAGTAGTAGGGATAAGAACCTAATAGGGCTAACTTTTTATGATTCCGGTACTCGAAATTTTTACGCAGATAAGCCCATAGAGTCACCTTCGGATTTACAAGGCTTAAAATTGAGGGTGATGCAGAGCCAGACTGCAATAAATACAGTAAAGAATTTAGGTGGTTCTCCAACCCCAATTAGCTGGGGGGAATTGTATACAGCACTTCAGCAAGGAATTGTGGATGGTGCTGAAAATAACCTGCCAAGTTATTACCTGAATAATCATTTCGAAGTATGCTCCTACTACACTATGGACGAACATACAGCGGTTCCAGATGAGTTATTAATAAGTAGCATTATCTGGGATAAATTAACTACTCAGCAACAGAAATGGCTAAAGGAAGCAGCTGAAGAATCTTCGGTTTATCAGAAGAAACTATGGCAACAATCTGAGGAGGAAGCATTAAATGGGATGAAAAAAGCTGGTGTAACTATAATTCGTCCA
>NZ_JAVRHK010000056.1:0-1649 GCF_031846585.1 Autumnicola musiva | reverse complement strand
GAAAATAGCTTGGGTCTAGCCAAAATTCTATATTTTAGAAGTCTAAATTAGACCTGGTTAAGCCGACAAGCTAGCGCTTCCCTACTCGCTACTTCCCTTAACCGTGCACGTTGGCGGTAATTATTCAAACAATTATAGATGAATAAACTGAGAAGATTTTTAACGATTTTTACTATAGTATTAGTTATAGCCTTATTGATTCCAACAGCATTTTTTATATTTCAATTTTCAGAAATGGAAATATCTAAAAATATTCAAAATTGGGGGAATTTTGCAGATTTCTTCGGTGGAGTATTTAATCCAATCTTAGCAATTGCAAATTTGGTCATTTTTGTAAAACTTACATTGATTGTGGCCGAAATGGAAGATAAATCAACTAAGCAAGCTTTAAATCAGGAAAAGAAAATTTTAACAAGCGGTTTAATGCATGATTCTATCAAAGAATTATCAGTAGTTCTGAATTCTCTAGGAGAAAAAATAATAATAAACAAAGAAAAGTCAGATTGGGAAATACTTCAAGTACAGCAAACTGTTATAACATTTGGAAACAATTATAAATATCTTTTTTCAAATATTGATAATCAAATTGTTATTGATGATTTAAATGAAATGCTTAACATCACACGAAAGCAGCCTTATGGGCAACAAAAATTTGCAAATGCATTCAATAATTTTTTAAACTCTAAAGACGAATTTATTCAATCGCTTCATAAACAAACACTTTCAAAATTAGATTACTAAATGTCAGACAAAATTATAAAGATTAAGGGAAGACCATTAGAAAAACTAGTTCAGGTAATTAAAAAAGGGCTTGGTTCGAGCGTTACCAAGTCCGAACTTAGAAAAGAGGAAGAATTTGATGAAGGTAGTTTTGACAATTCTAAAGATTTACATCCTGATAGTAGAGTACAAGAAAGAATAATACATAAGGAAACGAAACGTCAACAAAACCTAGATTATATAAACTATATCGCAGGAGAACAACTTAATCAAGATGAAAATGTTTCCGATGAACCAGTAGATGATGATTGGATTTATCGATTCTTCAATATTGCGGAAGATATATCTAATGAAGAAATGCAATTATTGTGGGGGCGAATATTAGCTGGAGAAATTAAAGAACCTAGTTCTTATTCTACTAGAACTTTAGAGTTACTTAAAAATCTTACGAAAGAAGAGGCTGAGATATTTACCAAATTCGCTCAATTGAAAATTACAAGTGGAGATACAAGTTTCATCTATAATCAAGACAATGGCAAATTTTTAGAAGATGAGTTCGGAATTAAATTCAGCGACAGGCTTCTATTGACAGAATTAGGCTTGATAGCTAGTGAAAATAATTTAGAATTTAGCTTTAATCCTACTGGAAATGTCCAGATGAATCATGTTTTAAGATATGGTCGAAAAGGTATTGTTTTATACAGAGAACAAAATACTCCTAAACAAGCAATAAAGGTATTAATTTTTACAAAAGCAGGGTTAGAACTTTCAAGGTTGATACAACCAGAATTTAGCTTGAAATACATCAGAAATATTTGCAAAGGTTTCAAACATTCTAACGTAAAAATTGAATATGGAGACCTAATATTATCTCCAAATAATAGGTTTTTGCTATTAAACAAAACAATTTTCAACGAATAACTACCGCC
>NZ_JAVRHK010000055.1:0-1673 GCF_031846585.1 Autumnicola musiva | reverse complement strand
AAGTACCGGGGGCAGGATTAAAAGATAATATAGCGAGAATACCTGCAAGGTTTTGAAAACCTTGTAGGTCTTAAAAGCGAATACGTTTAAAATTGCTTTTTTAAAAAATAATTAATGGCAACATTTACAAGAATAGAAGTAGCCCGGGCTACTAAGGAAACCGGAATTGTTCCGGTGTTTTACCATAAAGACCTGGAAACCTGCAAAAAAGTAGTGAAAGCCTGTTATGATGGCGGGGCGCGGGTATTTGAATTCACCAACCGGGGCGATTATGCCCATGAGGTCTTTGGGGAACTCAACAAATATGTGACGCAAAACCTGGAAGGGATGATATTGGGTGTTGGCTCCATCCTGGATGCCGGTACTACGGCATTATACCTGCAGTTAGGCGCGAACTTTATTGTTTCCCCTATTGTTAATGCTGAAATGGCTAAAACCTGTAACCGCAGAAAAGTGTCCTGGATGCCCGGTTGCGGTTCTGTTACTGAAATTTCTTATGCAGAAGAACTTGGCGCTGAAGTAGTAAAGATCTTTCCGGGGAGCCAGGTAGGAGGGCCGGCTTTTGTAAAGGCGGTAAAAGGCCCGCTGCCATGGGCAAGCATTATGCCCACCGGCGGGGTAAGTCCTACGGAAGAAAACCTGAGAGAATGGTTTAATGCCGGCGTGCACTGCGTGGGAATCGGTTCTAAACTTTTTCAGAAAAAAGAAGATGGCAGCTACAATTATGAAGGAATTTCAGAAAAAGTAGGGGCGTCCCTTAAAATGATTGAAAGCTTCAGAAAATGAAAATCTTAAAATTTAAATTTTTATCTAAAATCCTGTTGGCAGGGCTTATTCTTTTTTCAGCAGTAAGCTGTGAAAAGGATGATGAAATCAGGGTAATCAAGCTGGGACATGGGTTGGATGTAAGCCATCCCGTGCATAAAGCTATGGTGTTTATGGCCGATCGGGTGGCGGAGAAATCTGGCGGAAAAATGCAGCTTGATATCTACCCCAGTCAGCAACTGGGTTCCGAGCGGGAATGCCTGGAGTTGTTACAAATCGGCAGCCTGGGAATGACCAAAGTCTCCACCGGGGTAATGGAGAATTTTGCACCGGGATTAAAAGTTTTTGGCCTTCCGTTTTTGTTTCGGGACAGGGAACATCGTTTTACGGTATTGGAAAGCGAAATAGGAGAAAGCTTCCTGAATTCCAGTATAAATAAAAGGTTAAAAGGCCTTACGTTCTATGATGCGGGAAGCCGTAGTTTTTATAGTAAAACTCCCCTAAAGACACCTGAAGATCTGGACGGGCTAAAGGTAAGGGTAATGGAGAGCCAGACTGCCATTAATATGGTGAAGCTTCTTGGAGGTTCCCCTACACCAATTGCCTGGGGAGAATTATATACGGCCCTGCAACAGGGGATAGTGGATGGAGCCGAAAACAACCTGCCCAGTTTCTACCTTTCCCGGCATTATGAGGTATGTAAATATTTTCTTGTAGATGAACATACTGCTCTGCCTGACGAATTGGTTATTGGTACCCCGGTTTGGAATGATCTTTCTGAGCAGGAGCAAAAATGGCTGAAGGAAGCTGCGATGGAATCTTCAGAATATGAAAAGAAATTATGGAGGGAAGCAGAACTGGAAGCCCTGGAAGAAATACAAAAAGCCGGTGTAGAAGTTATTGAAGCC
>NZ_JAVRHK010000054.1:0-1720 GCF_031846585.1 Autumnicola musiva | reverse complement strand
ACCAACTCTATGCAAATCTGGCCCTGTTCTTTTGCTTCCCCACAAAAATGGAAAATCATATCTATATTCCCCAGCCTTTGAATACTCCCCATATCGCTCCACTTCACTTCTAAAAGGCCGCACCATTTGTGAGTGGCAGGAAACACAACCTTCCCGAATATAAATGTCCCGTCCTTCCAGTTCCAAGGGTGTATAAGGCTTAACACTGGAAATTACCGGCACATATTCATTTACCATTAAAGACGGAATAATTTGCACCGCCCCTCCAATTAGAATGGCTATGGTAGCGAAAATGGTCAATTTTACAGGCCTTCTTTCCAACCAGCTATGATAAGCTTCCCCGCGGGTACGCTTCTTGGTAAGTGGGGCAAGTGCAGCTGCTTCTGCCAGTTCATCTTCAACAGCACTACCCTGCCTGGCTGTTTTAATGATATTATACAACATCACAATTGCTCCTGCGATATAAATACTGCCACCAATGGCCCGCATCCAGTACATGGGAATGATTTCAGTAACCGTTTCCAAAAAGTTTCCGTAGGTAAGGGTGCCATCGGGATTGAATTGTTTCCACATAGACGCCTGAACGAAACCGGCAACATACATTGGTAGTGCATACATGATAATCCCCAAGGTACCTATCCAAAAATGTACATTCGCTAGCTTCACAGACCATAACTGTGTTTTAAACAATCTCGGCACTAACCAGTATACCATCCCGAAAGTTAAAAATCCGTTCCAGGCAAGAGCGCCCACGTGCACATGAGCAATGATCCAGTCACTAAAATGTGCGATGGCATTTACATTTTTAAGGGAGAGCATTGGACCTTCAAAAGTGGCCATCCCATAACCCGTGATTGCAACCACCATAAATTTTAAAACGGGATCTACCCGTACTTTATCCCAGGCACCTCTTAGTGTCAATAATCCGTTGATCATCCCGCCCCAGGAAGGGAACAGGAGCATTACAGAGAAAGCAACGCCAAGGTTTTGTGCCCAGTCCGGCAGTGAAGTATATAATAAATGATGCGGCCCGGCCCAGATATAGATAAAAATAAGCGACCAGAAATGCACAATGGAAAGTCGATAAGAATACACCGGCCTGTTCGCAGCTTTTGGCACAAAATAATACATCAATCCAAGGAACGGGGTAGTAAGAAAAAATGCCACCGCATTATGCCCGTACCACCATTGCACTAAAGCATCCTGAACACCGGAATATACCGAATAACTTTTTAAAGCAGTTACCGGAATTTCTATATTATTGAAAATATGGAGGACGGCAACAGTTACAAAAGTCGCCAGGTAAAACCAGATCGCCACATATAAATGACGTTGGCGCCTTTTAATCATCGTCCCGATAAGGTTTACGCCAAAAGCAACCCAAACTAAAGCAATGGCAATGTCTATAGGCCATTCCAGCTCGGCATATTCTTTAGAGGACGTAAAACCCAGAGGAAGAGTAATGGCTGCAGCCACTATTATGGCCTGCCAGCCCCAAAAATTGAAATTACTCAGGGCATCGCTCCACATCCTTGCTTTTAGCAACCGTTGGGTAGAATAATAAACTCCGGCAAAGATTGCGTTCCCTACAAAAGCAAAAATCACTGCGTTGGTATGAAGGGGACGTAAGCGCCCAAAACTAAGCCAGGAAATACCATCAGTTAAATTTGGAAACAAGAACATAGTGGCCAGTAATAAGCCCACACTCATTCCAATAATA
>NZ_JAVRHK010000053.1:0-1720 GCF_031846585.1 Autumnicola musiva | reverse complement strand
CATAGTAGGTATGAGTGTGGGCTTATTGCTAGCCAGCATGTTTTTGTTCCCATACCTAACCGAAGGTATTCCCTGGCTTAGCTTTGGTCGGTTAAGGCCTTTGCATACCAATGCGGTCATTTTCGCCTTCGTTGGGAACGCCATTTTCGCCGGAGTATATTATTCCACACAACGTTTGCTGAAGGCAAGGATGTGGAGCGATGCCCTTAGTAATTTCAACTTTTGGGGCTGGCAGGCCATAATAGTGGCTGCAGCCATTACTCTTCCCCTGGGTTTTACGTCCTCTAAAGAATATGCCGAGCTGGAATGGCCTATAGACATCGCCATCGCTTTGGTCTGGGTTGCATTTGGCGTAAACCTTATCGGGACGATGATTAAAAGGCGCCAACGTCATTTATATGTGGCGATCTGGTTTTACCTGGCAACTTTTGTAACTGTTGCCGTCCTCCATATTTTCAATAATATAGAAATTCCGGTAACTGCTTTAAAAAGTTATTCAGTATATTCCGGTGTTCAGGATGCTTTGGTGCAATGGTGGTATGGCCATAATGCCGTAGCGTTTTTTCTTACCACTCCGTTTCTTGGATTGATGTATTATTTTGTGCCTAAAGCCGCTAACCGGCCTGTGTATTCTTATCGACTTTCCATTGTGCATTTCTGGTCACTTATTTTTATCTATATCTGGGCAGGACCACATCATTTATTATATACTTCACTGCCGGACTGGGCACAAAATCTTGGTGTTGCTTTCTCTGTGATGCTATTGTTTCCTTCCTGGGGTGGGATGATCAACGGATTATTGACACTTAGGGGCGCCTGGGATAAAGTACGGGTAGATCCTGTTTTAAAATTTATGGTGGTCGCGATCACGGGTTATGGGATGGCCACTTTTGAAGGTCCCATGCTCTCTCTAAAAAATGTAAATGCCATCGCACATTTTAGTGACTGGATCATCGCACATGTACATGTGGGCGCTCTTGCATGGAACGGATTCTTAACTTTCGGAATGGTGTACTGGTTAGTGCCGAGATTGTTTAAAACACAGTTATGGTCTGTGAAACTCGCCAATGTACATTTTTGGATGGGGACCCTGGGGATTATCATGTATGCACTGCCAATGTATGTTGCCGGTTTTGTTCAGGCTTCCATGTGGAAACAATTCAACCCTGATGGCACCCTTACCTACGGAAATTTTTTGGAAACTGTCACTGAAATTATACCAATGTACTGGATGCGGGCCATTGGGGGCAGTATTTATATCGCGGGAGCTATCGTAATGTTATATAATATCATTAAAACTGCCAGACAGGGCAGCGCGGTAGAAGATGAACTGGCAGAAGCAGCTGCACTGGCCCCACTTACCAAAAAGCGTATCCGCGGAGAAGCTTATCACAGCTGGTTGGAAAGAAGGCCAGTAAAATTGACAATTTTCGCCACCATAGCCATTCTAATTGGAGGCGCGGTGCAAATTATTCCTTCATTAATGGTAGATGAATATGTACCGGTAATTTCTAGTGTCAAACCTTATACACCTTTGGAACTGGAAGGCCGGGATATTTATATTCGGGAAGGTTGTGTTTCTTGCCACTCACAAATGGTGCGGCCTTTTAGGAGCGAAGTAGAGCGGTATGGAGAATATTCAAAGGCCGGGGAATATAGATATGATTTTCCATTCTTGTGGGGTAGTAAAAGAACAGGGCCAGATCTACATAGGGTTGGC
>NZ_JAVRHK010000052.1:0-1786 GCF_031846585.1 Autumnicola musiva | reverse complement strand
AGCTCCTGTATTTTTTGTTCGGATCAATAATCCTGGACTAAAACTTCTGTCGGAATATGTAGAGTAGTATGTAATTTTCTAACCATTTCCAGAGTCAGTTTTCTTTTTTTGTTCAAAATTTCGCTCACTCTGCTTTTAAATCCAAAAACCTCTGCAAGATCTTTTTGTTTCATTCCCATTTGTTCCATTCTAAATTTTATGGCTTCTATAGGATCCGGCATTCCTATTGGAAAATGTTCATTCTCATAATTATCAACGAGAATTGCTAATATTTCCAATTCATCACCTTCTTCTGTTCCCTTTTTTGCATCAAAAATCTCATCAAGTCTTTGAAGTGCATTTTGATAATCTTCCTCGTTTCTAATTGGTTTAATTCTCATCTTATTAAATATTATTAGCGTCTATTTTATCATATTCTGCGTGAGTTCCAATAAATCTTATGTAGCAGATTTGATATTCAAAGTTGAATTTTACAATTAATCTGTAGGAGTTACCTTTGATGTTGAAAACGATTCTGTTTTCTTGCAGAATACTTGCACTCGGATAATCCTTCTTTAGATCATTTATATTATTCCAATTTGTTTTCTCAGTTTCTCGATACCAGGATTTTAATTGTTGTTCACTATCTGCGTGTTTTATCCAAAAATCACGTAAAGTTCGTTTCGCAATAATTCTCACCTCAAATTATTTTGAAAACAAAGATAAAATAAATTCCCAAATTGGTAACTAAAATTTTGTAAAAATATTGGAGCTAACGGTCCCGGCTATCGCAAGTTGCGGGACATGGGATGCGGATTAGTCGGATTAGTTGTTTTAATAATTGGTCTCTAAAATAGCGATTTTCAGCAAACTACCCGTTATTTGCGATGAGCCGTTGTTGGCAACTGGCGGGTTACCAATTAATTTTTTATTCTTTCTAATTTAAAGCCCTCTTTATGCAGTAGATTTAATATTCCATTTTCCCCACCAAAATGTGCCATTCCCACTGCAATAAAGGTTTTCTCTTTTTCAATGGTTTTAATTATGTCTTCAATCCAATTTTTATTTCTTTGATCAACTATTATCTCTGTCATAGTAGGTTCATCTTGCGACATATTTTTCTTTATACCATGAATATTTTCTTCTCTGTACATTTTAAAAGCCATTTGAAAATTTTCAATTAACATTTGATTGCTTTTTTCTTTTTTAGAATCTTCTGTTTCTTTAAACTTATCAAGATTAGCTAACATTTCATCTGCCGATTCAAGTCCAATAATTTTTAGTTCATATTTTTTAGCAATTTCTATTAATTGAATTTCCATTGAACTCAATTCTTTTGGATCGTATTCTGAAAGTAGCGCACTATATCCTTTAGATAAAGATTTAGGCATTTTGTAAGTACTAATTTTTTGTAGTTCTAAAGAATCTAACATATTGAACTCAAGTGCTAGAGTATTACATTTCTTAAGACTGGAGATTGCTTCTTGGGCAATTTCCAATTCATCTTTAGGATATAAATGTATAGTTGAGAAAATAAACGATTCTGTTCCACTTTTAGAAGTTATTTTCCAAAGATTACCAGTATCAAAATCAACTTGATCATTCTTTGAACAACTGATTAAGTTAATGAAGATTAAAATTAGAATGACAGCTTTTTTCAAAGTTAAGTTTTAGTTAGAATTATGTTTAGCTTGTTGCCAACGGCCGCGGTTAAGGCAAGTTGCGAATGAGAACTTGAATTTGTCAGCTAAGCCTGATGTTTATTAAAATCTAAAATATAACTTTTTACGGATTCAGCGCAATTTGA
>NZ_JAVRHK010000051.1:0-1860 GCF_031846585.1 Autumnicola musiva | reverse complement strand
GATAAGGAAGCATTCCGTGAAAAGGTGCAGCCGATGTATGAAGAATTCAGCGAGGATCCTGAAATGAAAGAGATTATAGAACAGATACAAGCCGTAAAATAATTATGAAAAGAAGTTTAGATAAAATCCTCGGGGCCTTTCTGGTTCTATTAATGGCCATAATGGTGATAGCTGTTTTATGGCAGGTTTTCTCCCGTTATATTATGCAGTCCCCAAGTTCGATAACCGAAGAATTGGCGAGATATCTGCTTATCTGGATAGGAATTCTTGGAGCTGCATATGCTGCAGGACAGCAGGAACATCTTTCCATCAATTTACTGGAAGAAAAATTAAATCCGCAAAACCGAAAACGATTGAGGATAGGCATCAATTTGCTCATCATTTTTTTCTGTATCACCGTATTAATGATAGGTGGCGGCAATCTGGTATATGTAAGTTATGATTTGGGCCAGCTTTCTGCAGCGCTTGAAGTACCCCTTTACATTGTGTACATGGTGCTTCCGCTAAGCGGGCTGCTCATCATTATCTATAAAATCAATGAAATTTTAAATCCCCAAAAGTATTTAGTATGATTTCAGAGATATTAATATTGGTTATTTCCTTTGTAGTACTGCTGGCCATAGGAGTGCCGGTGGCATGGTCTATTGGGTTATCCTGTTTTTTTACAATGATAGCTTCTATAGATAGCCTGGCGGCCTTCACTACAGTAGCCCAAAGGATGGCCACGGGGCTGGATAGTTTTTCTTTACTGGCTATTCCATTTTTTATTCTGGCCGGACAAATAATGAACCAGGGGGGGATAGCCAACCGGCTTATTGATTTTGCCAAGGCGCTCATTGGTGCACTGCCCGGGGGATTGGTGTATGTAAATGTTATTGCGGCGATGCTTTTTGGGGCCATTTCCGGTTCTGCCGTTGCTGCAGCTTCAGCAATTGGAGGAATTTTAGGGAAACCTATGGAAAAGGAGGGGTATTCGCGGGAATTTGGTGCGGCTATTAATGTAACCTCTTCTACCACAGGATTGGTGATTCCGCCTTCGAATGTACTGATTGTGTATTCCCTTGCCAGTGGCGGGGTGTCTATTGCCTCGCTATTTCTTGCCGGTTATCTGCCGGGAATTCTAATGGGGCTGGCCCTTATGCTGGTAGCAGCGGTATGGATAAAGAAGAAAAAATATCCGGCCGGGACTCCCACCAGTTTTGGGAAAATCACCGCTACATTTTTTGATGCTTTACCCAGCCTGTTGTTACTTGTAGTGGTTATTGGCGGAATTGTTTCCGGAATTTTTACGGCTACGGAAGCTTCAGGGATAGCAGTTTTATACTGTTTTGTGCTCTCGCTTATTTACCGGGAACTGGACCGTAAAATTCTCTACAGGGTATTTTTAAGTTCTGTGGGAACCACGGCTATAGTGATGTTGCTTATAGCTACGTCCATGAGTATGTCCTGGGTGATGTCCTATGAAAATATTCCGCAGTCGGTAAGTGCGGCGCTGCTAAGCCTTAGTGAAAACAAATACGTGATTTTGCTTATTATCAACCTGCTGTTGCTCTTTGTAGGAACCTTTATGGATATGACCCCTGCAGTACTCATTTTTACCCCGATATTTTTACCCGTAATGACCAATCTGGGAGTGGACCCGGTACATTTCGGGATAATTATGGTGATGAATTTATGTGTGGGACTGTGTACGCCACCGGTGGGGGCGGTGCTCTTTATAGGAGTGGGCGTGGCCAAAACCACCATTCAGAAGGTGATAAAACCGCTGATACCGCTTTACGTGGTGATGGCCATCGTGCTGTTGCTGGTCACCTTTATCCCCGCCATCAGCCTTTGGCTGCCAAGTTTATTTGAATAAAT
>NZ_JAVRHK010000050.1:0-2034 GCF_031846585.1 Autumnicola musiva | reverse complement strand
AAAAAGTGTCCAGGACTAAAGATTGTACGACAAACTCATCATCCAGAATTTGCCTGCCCACCCAAAAGATACTTCTGCTATACCTGGCATGGATATTCACCAGAGCAGCCGGATCACCTTTTTTTAATAATTCGAAATTATACTGTGACATAAAGAACTCATTATATTAACAGGTGTAATTAAAGTTAGGTGGTTTATTCCACCCTTCAGCACAGCATCGTGTAGGGAATGAAGCTGTGGCTATCCCAACAAATCCGGAAATGGATTTATTTTAAATAACTAAGCGAGTTCTTATAGCTTATAAGGAGAAGATAGCTTTGAAAAGGGTTGAGTAGAAGGCCTTCTTCTACATACCAAAAGGCGTGGAAACTCAACTTATCGAACAGAGGCACTGGTATACCTTACCACGATCAAGTAAGCCCACGCCCGGGTCGTGAGCATTTACACTTATCATCTTGTGGTTTGTTGAAAATTACCAGTTTTCTGTTCAAGACTCAAAGCGAATGCTTCTAATATTTTACTTAAAGAAGTTTCGCAAATATAAAAATTAAATCATTGATCTAACTACCAGCTAAGTAACAAAAAATATTTTTTGTTACAAGATCTTGTAACATTTTTTATTGAAAATTTTCTTGTATTTACTCTCCAAGTAAATTTTATGGAGGAATTAGACCTAAAAAGACAACAAATTTTCGGAAGGCATATTAAAAGGCTTCGGGAAGAAAAAGGTCTAAGCCAAGATGATGTTGCTGCAAGATGTCGCGTCACAAAAGGTAGCTTAAGCGTAATTGAGAATGGCAATAGAAATTTCTCCTTTTTTACATTATTAGCATTAGCAAAAGCTCTGGAAGTAGAACCTAAATCTCTTTTGGATGTTGATTTCGAATTATTCTCTGAATAGAACCTCTAATTTTCCTACGACTTTCCGTAAACTTCTTTATTTCAATCTTTATCTTAAGCCAACTGCGTTTATCCCGCAAATAAGCCTGCTAAACGTTATATTTGTTTTGATATAACGAGTTAGGCAGCATAATTTTATCGTGCTTGGAACTTCTAATTTTTAATTTTTTACTTATCTTTGACGTTAGTAACGTGAAACAAAAATATTTGTGATAAAATCTTTTGCAGATAAAGAAGCTGATAAAATTTGGAATGGAACCCAATCAAGAAAGCTTCCTGCTAATATTCAGAACGTAGCTAGACGAAAATTAAGAATGGTAAATAATGCTCAAAATATAAATGACCTAAGAATTCCTCCAGCGAATCATTTGGAAAAGCTGAGTGGGAATTTAGAAGGTTTTCATAGTATTAGAATTAATAAACAATGGAGAATAATGTTCAAATGGGAAAATGACAATGCTTTTGAGGTTCAAATTGTTGACTACCATTAAACTTAAAAAAATAGAAAAATGAAAAAACTTGAAAACATACATCCTGGAGAAATTTTAAAAGAAGAGTTTTTAGATCCAATGGAAATTACAGCATATCGACTTTCCAAGGAAACATTTATTCCGCAAACAAGAATAAGTGAAATCATTAAAAAGAAAAGAAGAATAACTGCTGATACAGCCCTCCGACTTTCAAAATACTTTGGAACAACTGCTAAATTCTGGTTGGGTTTACAAGATGATTATGATTTAGAAGAAGAAAAATCTTTAAAAGAAAAAGAATTCAATAACATAAAACCGTTAGAAAATAACGCAGCCTAACAACGGTTCACCGCAAATAACGGGTAGTTTGCTGAAAATTGATATTTTAGAGACCAATTATAAAAACAACTAATCCGACAAATCCGCTTCCCCTACTCCCGCAACTTGCGGTAACCGGGACCGTTACCAACAAGAGTGCGCTGAAATTTTTGAATTTCTTATTACTATTTTTTTGATAATATAGAAATTCAGCATTGCAACTTAGAGGTTAACTCAACGGGAAGTGCAGTTTTTCAGTTCATGCTTTAAAAGTTAGAAGGAATAATTTTGCCCTGGCGCTGACAAAGATGCACGATTAATAATGGCAAGTTTTAATAAAGAGCTT